>NZ_JBHWCL010000062.1:0-48748 GCF_042735125.1 Kitasatospora sp. NPDC059599
ACCCGGCCGGTCCTACCCGGGCCGACCGCGCCGCCGTGCAGCACGGGGTGCCCCCCGCGCCCGTCACACCGGCCCCGGGGGCCTCCCCGCGTTCCGCCCGGGTCCCCGGTCCCCGGGTCCGGCCTCGGTCTCGGGTCCGGCACCGGTCCCCGGCCGTGCGGCGGCGGGCCGGTTCAGACCCGGCCGAGCATGGCCAGCGCGGTGCCGAAAGCCTCGCGCACCAGCAGGTACGGGCCGTGCGCCAGCGGTCCGTCCGCGCCGAGCACGTCGCCGCGCGCGCCGGCCCGGCGGGCGGCGAGCGCGGAGCGGACGGTGTGGAAGCCGCTGGTGACCACCGTGCACCGGTAGCCGGGGCGCTCGGCGGCCATCAGGGCGGCGCTGAAACGGAGGTTCTCGGCGGTGTTGGCGGCCCGCTCCTCGCACCGGATCCGCTCGGCCGGGACGCCCCGGGCGGTCAGGTAGCGGGCCATCGCGGCGGCCTCGGTGCACTGCTCGTGCGGGCCCTTGCCGCCGGTCACCAGGACCAGCGGGGCGTACCCGGCGGCCTCCTCGGCGGCCAGGCGCGCCAGCGCGGCGTCCAGCCGGGCCGCCAGCGTGGGCCCGGGCTCGCAGCCGTCCAGTGCGGCGCCCAGGACGACCAGGTAGTCGGAGCCGACCGGTGCGGGCCGGCGGCGCTGGTGCAGGGCCAGGCCGAGGAAGCCGAGCAGCCAGAGCAGGAGGTACCCGCAGAGCAGGGCGGCGACGATCAGCAGGGCGCGCATATCCGTTCGAACGTGTACGGCGGAACCACCGTTCCGGCCCCCGCCCCGGTCCTTGCCGGTTCGGGCCTGGCCCCGCCCCGCCTCCGGAACGGCGGAACCCCCGTTCCGGTGGCGGAACGAGGGTTCCCGGGAACGAGGGTTCCGGATAGGGGGCGTACTCGGCCGGACTCAGCCGGTCTCGGCGGCCGGTGCGCCCGGAGCGGCCACCGGAGCGGCTGCGGGGGCACCCGGGGCGATGCCCGCCCCCGGGGTCCGGTCGCGCTTGTGGAGCGAGGCCAGGTAGGCGTTGTACGCCTCCAGCTCGGCGTCGCCGGAGCGCTCCTCGGCACGGTCCCGGCGACGGGCGTGCCGCTGCTCGGAGCCCATCCACTGGTAGACCAGGGCGATCAGCACGATCGCGGTCGGGATCTCGCCGAACGCCCAGGTGATGCCGCCCGCCAGCTTCTGGTCCTCCAGCAGGTCCGTCCCGGGCGGCGACCCCTCCGGGGTGAAGGTGGTGACCAGCGGGTGGCTCGCCATCATCACCGCCACGCCGAAGAAGGCGTGGAACGGCATCCCCATGAACAGTTCGATGATCCGCATCACGTGGCCGGGGCGGTGCGGGCCCGGGTCCACGCCCATGATCGGCCAGAAGAAGGCCAGCCCGGTGAACAGGAAGTGGACCATCATGAAGATGTGCCCGAGGCGGTACTGCATCAGGAAGTCGAACGCCGGGGTGAAGTAGACCCCGTAGAGGCTCGCGATGAACATCGGGATGGTGAACGCCGGGTGCGAGATGATCCGGACGTACCGGCTGTGCAGCAGTGCCACCAGCAGCTCGCGCGGCCCGCGCGGGCGGCCCTTGCCGGCCGGGCGCAGCGCCCGCAGCGCCAGCGTGATCGGGGCGCCGAGCAGCAGCAGGATCGGCGTCAGCATGGAGAGCACCATGTGCTGGATCATGTGCGCGCTGAACAGCACCATGCCGTAGTCGTTCAGCCCGCTGCAGGTCACCAGCAGCAGGGTGCCGACGCCGGCCGCCCAGCCGATCATCCGGCCGACCGGCCAGCGGTCGCCGCGCCGGTACAGCCGGACCACGCCCGCCGCGTAGAGCCCCAGGACGACCAGCCCGCCGAGCAGGAAGAACCAGTCCGGGGACCAGGTCCACACGTTGGAGAGGGTGAACGGGCCTAGCTGGGTCATCCCGCCGTGGTGGTGCATGCCTGACATTCCGTCGCCCATCGGCGGGTCCTGCTTTCCGTCCTCGTGGTCCCCGCGGGGGGTCCGGTTCGCCCGTTTTGCTTGGCATACAGCCTAGGTGGGCCTTACCTCGGGCCGTGCCCCCACCCCCTCCGTACGGCTCCCTCCCCGCCGGGCGGCCCGCTGGCTAGACTGACCGGCCGGTCGGCAGGGAGGCCCGGACATGGCGACGGAACCACGGACGGCGACGGAACCGTCGACGGCGGCGGAGCGGGGAGCGACGGGGGTGGACACGGTCGCGCTGACCGGAGCGACCGGCTTCATCGGCTCCGGGGTCCTGGCGGCCCTCACGGCCCGCGGCGCACGGGTGCGCGCGCTGACCCGCCGGGTGCCGGAGACCGCCGGCCCCGGCACCACCTGGGTGCCGGGCGACCTCGCCGACGGCACGGGGCTGGCGGAGTTGTGCGAGGGCGCCGCCGTGCTGGTCCACCTGGCCTCCCGGGTCTCCGGCGGCGCCGAGGAGTGCGAGGCGGCGAACGTCCGCGGCACGGCCGCGCTGATGGCGGCCGCCACCCGCGCCGGGGTGCGCCGGATCGTCCACCTGTCGACGACGGCGGTGTACGGCGAGGGCCCGCACGCGGGCATCGGGGTGGACGAGGTGCCGCCCGCCCCGCTGTCCGAGGCCAGTCGCACCCGGCTGCTCGGCGAGCGGCACGCCCTGGACGCGGGCGCGCACGTGCTGCGCCCCGGCCTGGTGACCGGGACGGGCGACCGCTGGGTGGTGCCCGCGATGGCGGAGCTGGTCCGCCGGGTGCCGGTCCGCTGGGCGGGCGGCGAGGCCCGGCTCTCGGTCGTGGACCGCACCGACCTGGCCCGGCTGGTCACGGCGCTCGCCCTGGACGCTCACGGCGCCCCGGCCGGCGTCCACCACGCCTCCCACCCGGACCCGGTCCGTGTCGGCGACCTGCTGGCCGCGCTGGCCTCGCTCGGCCTGCTGGCGGCCCCGGACGGCCCGGCCGTGCCGTGGGAGGAGTGCCGGCGGCTGTTGGCCGCCGCACCCGGCCGGGTCTCGGAGCGCCAGTTCTCGCTGGTCGCCCGTGACCACTGGTACCGCAGCGGGGCCGTCTGGCGCCTCGCCGCCTGCCCGCCCGGCCCCGGCCCGCTCGCCCGCCTCCCGGAGGCCGCCGGGTGGTACCGCACGGTGCTCGGGGGCAGCGGCTAGCTCGGCTCCCCGCCGCCGGGACGAGCGCGTTCTCGCTGCGCCGCCCGGCGGCGAGGACGTCGACGCCGTACGGTCGGCCGCGGCCTTCGAACCGGTCGGCGGCCTGCCCTGTCGGGCCGCTGACCGTGCCGGGTTCTCGGTGCGGACTCGGTCCGGCCCCGAGGTTCGGCCCGATCCGAGGAGCGGCACGTGCCTACGCGGGAGGGGCCGTCGGAATTCGGGTGCCCGAAGCGGAAAACGGCCCACCGGTGTTCCGCTCCCCGGGGATCCCGGCCCACGGTGCGCGGGGCGCCGCCTCGGCGAAGGTGGATGAACCGGCCCCGGGGTCGGGGAAGCGTCCGCAGGACCACGGGGACCGGCTGCCGGGCGCTTTCGTGGGGTCAGTCCTTGGGGACGAGGGTGTTCTCGTTGCGCCGCCCGGCGGCGAAGTCGTCGACGTTGCGGGCGGTGGCGTCGATGATCTGGCCGACGGCGGTGCGGGTGAAGTAGGCCTGGTGGCTGGTGACGAGGACCTGGGGGAAGGTGACCAGCCGGGCGAGGACGTCGTCGGCGATGCCCTCGATGGAGCGGTCGGTGAAGAAGAGGCCGGTCTCTTCCTCGTACACGTCCAGTCCGACGCCGGACAGCCGTCCGGCGCGCAGGGTCTCGACCAGGGCGACGCTGTCGACGAGGCCGCCGCGGCTGGAGTTGACGAGGATCGCGTCGTCCTTCATCCGGGCCAGCGCGGCTCCGTCGATCAGGTGCCGGGTGGCCGGCAGCAGGGGCACGTGCAGGCTCACCAGGTCGGCGCGGCTGAGGAGTTCGGGCAGTTCGGTGTAGGTCATGCCGAGTTCGCGGCAGGCCGGGTTCTCGGCGATGTCCCAGCCGAGCAGTTCGGTGCCGAAGCCGGCGGCGATCCGGGCGAAGCACTCGCCGATCTTGCCGGTGCCGATCACGCCGACGGTCATCCCGTGGACGTCGCGGCCGAGCAGGCCGTCGAGGCGGAAGTCGAACTCGCGGGTGCGGGTGGCGGCGCGGGTGAGGCGGCGGTTGACGGCCAGCGCGAGCGCCCAGGCGTGTTCGGCGACGGCGTAGGGGCTGTAGTGGGAGACCCGGGCGACGGTGAGTCCGAGCTCGGCGGCGGCGTCGAGGTCGATGTTGTTGAAGCCGGTGGAGCGTTGGGCGATCAGCTCGGTGCCGCCGTCGGCGAGCGCCGCGAGCGTCGCGGCGTCCAGGACGGCGTTGACGCTGCTGCTGACGACCGGGTAGCCGGCGGCCAGCGGCGCGGTGTCCCGGGTGAGGAAGACGTCCAGGCAGCGCAGCCCGTGCCGGCCCGTGAAGGCCTGTTCCAGCAGCGGCCGTTCGTCGGCCTGCACCCCGTACGCGAGGATCTCCATCCGCGGTCCCTCCAGAGTCGGCTCCGGCGGCCGGTGCGGCGGCCACGTCTGCGGACACGCTAGCGGGCGGGGAGCGCGGGTGCCCGCCGGATGCGCGAAGGCCCCCGGGGGCCGGTAGGGCGGGTCCGGGGGCCTTCGTGCGGGCCGGGCCGGTCGGGTGGACCGGGGGGCGGTCAGAGGACCGTCTCGGCCTCCAGGTAGCGGTCCTGCGGGACGGTCTTCAGCTCGGCGACGGCCTCCGCGAGCGGCACCAGGTTGATGTTGGTGCCCTGCAGCGCGGTGATGTGCCCGAACGCGCCCTTGTGGACGGCTTCGACGGCGTGCCAGCCGAAGCGGGTGGCGAGCACCCGGTCGTAGGCGGTCGGGGTGCCGCCGCGCTGGGTGTGGCCGAGGATGACCGGGCGGGCCTCCTTGCCGAGGCGGTGCTCCAGCTCGCGGGAGAGCTGGGTGGCGATCCCGGTGAAGCGCTCGTGGCCGTAGATGTCCTTGCTGCCCTCCTCCCAGTGCATGGTGCCGGCCTCGGGCTTGGCGCCCTCGGCGCAGACCACGATGGCGAACTTCTTCTGACGGTCGAAGCGTTCGCGGACGACGGCGGTGAGCTGGTCGATGTGGAACGGGCGCTCGGGGACGACGATGGCGTGCGCGCCGGCCGCCATGCCCGCGTTGAGCGCGATCCAGCCGGTGTGCCGGCCCATGACCTCGACGACCATGACCCGCTGGTGGGACTCGGCGGTGGTCTTCAGCCGGTCCAGCGCCTCGGTGGCGACCGAGACGGCGGTGTCGAAGCCGAAGGTCACGTCGGTGGCGGCGATGTCGTTGTCGATGGTCTTCGGCACGCCGACGATCGGCAGGCCCGCGTCGCTCATCAGCTTGGCGGCCTTCAGGGTGCCTTCGCCGCCGATCGGGATGACCGCGTCCAGGCCGAGGTCCGAGCAGTACTTCTTGGCCCGCTCGACGCCGTCCCGCAGGTGGCTGGGCTGGACCCGGGAGGAACCGAGGATGGTGCCGCCCTGGGCCAGGATGCCGCTCACCGAGTCCAGGGTCAGGGGGCGGTGGTGGCCCTCCAGGAACCCGCGCCACCCGTCCTCGAACCCGATGATCTCGTCACCGTGGTCGACCACCCCGCGGTGGACCACGGAACGGATCACCGCGTTCAGTCCGGGGCAGTCACCGCCGCTGGTCAGCACTCCGATACGCATTAGCTTTGCAACTCCCGAGCAGAACCGAGGAACGGCCGGACCACAGGCTGGGACGACGAGCCGTCACCGCGACGGGGCGCCCCCGCGCCGGGGCGGCGGGGAGGCGGCCGTGGGGTGAAGGACCGGCCGATCCGGACAGATCATCCGGAAACGGCCGTGAAGTCGAGCATACGGCCCCTGGTCCGGCCGGGCAGGAGCCGACGCGGGAGCGGCGCCGTCGGCGCCCCCGCGCGGAAGTGAAGCCTGCTGCCGAGGAGGGTGTGCAGTAGGCAGCCCCATTGTCGTACGTCCGGGGCCGCCCGCGGGCCGGGTGACCGCATCGCGGGCACCCGGCCGGGGCGTACCGGCGTACTACGCGGGGCGCGTCGCGGCCGCGATGCGCTCGGCGCGCAACGCGTCGTACCAGGTGGTGTCGGCCGGCGGCAGGGCGTTGACGTCCAGCGCCAGCTTGATCAGCATGTCGGCCACGGCGGGGTTGCGCGCCAGCACGGGGCCGTGCAGGTAGGTACCGAAGACGGTGTCCCGCCAGGCGCCCTCGGTGCCGTCACCGGTGCCGTTGCCGCGGCCGACGCTGACCGTGGCGAAGGGCTGGACGCCCTGGCCGAGGTGGGTGACGCCCTGGTGGTTCTCGAAGCCCGTCAGCTGCGGCAGGCCGAGCCGGGGGTCGACGTCGGCGAGCACGTCGCCGACGCAGCGGGCGCCCTCGCCGCGCGCGGTCCAGACGTCGAGCAGGCCCAGGCCCGGCTCGCGCTCGCCGAGGTCGTTGATGAACTCGTGGCCCATGATCTGGAAGCCCGCGCAGACGCCGAAGATGATCGCGCCGTTCTCGGCGGCCCGCACCAGGCCGCTGTCGGCGCGCAGCCGCTCGGCGGCCAGTCGCTGCGGGCGGTCCTCGCCGCCGCCGATCAGGTAGATGTCCCCGCTGGTGGGGATCGCCTGGTCGGAGCGGACGTCGATCCGGGTCACGTTGAGATGGCGCTGGCGGGCCCGGCGCTCCACGACCAGGGCGTTGCCGCGGTCGCCGTAGGTGCTGAGCAGGTCCGGGTAGACCCAGACCACGCGCAGGCTGCTCTCACTCATCCTCGAAGGCCTTCCGTCACGAAAAGACTGGTGTGCGGGCGCGGCATCAGCCGGCCACGACCTTCCGCAGCTGCTGGAAGGCGGTGTAGTTGGCGATGGCCTCGATCCGGCCGGGCGGCGCCATCCGGACGGCCTGCTCCAGGGTGTCCACCACGTGGAACTGCAGCCCGGCGACCTCCAGGCGGACGGCCAGGTCCAGCTTGCGCTGGCCCATCACGAACACCGGGTGCCCGGCGAGGCGCTCGTAGTCGACGTCCCACAGCCAGGAGGTGTCGGTGCCGTCGGCGTCGAGGGCGTTGACGGAGAGGATCACCGGGGCGGGCGGGCCGTCGATCAGCGAGAAGGTCTCCAGCCAGCCGGCCGGGTTCTTGGCCAGCAGCAGCCGGATGTCCCGGCCCTGGTACTGGACCACGTCGTAGCGGCCGGCCACGGCGGTCACCGAGCGCATCCGCTCCAGGGCGACCTGCGGGGAGACGCCGAACACGGCGGCGACGGCGGCCGAGCTGGTGGCGTTGGCCAGGTTGGCCCGGCCGGGCAGCTGCAGCTGGATCGGCCAGGCGCCGCGCTGCGGGTCGATCACGTGGGTGCCCTGGAGCGCCCAGTGCGGGTTGGGGCGGCGGAAGCCGCACTCCTGGCAGAACCAGTCGTCACCGGGGCGCTGCATGACACCGCCGCAGGCGGGGCAGGACCAGGCGTCCTCCTTCCACGCCTGTCCGGCGGCCACCCAGACCACCTTCTTGCAGGAGGAGGCGGCCCAGGTCACCAGCGGGTCGTCGGCGTTGGCGATCACCACGGCCTCGGTGTCCTGCAGGCCCTCGCGCCACTTCTCGGCCATCATCCGGGTCTCGGCGGCGCGGTCGAGCTGGTCGCGGGAGAGGTTGAGCAGGGCGATCGCCTTGGGGCGGGTGTCGCGGGCGACCGTCGCCAGGTACTTCTCGTCGACCTCGATGACGCCGAAGCGGGCCTCCGTGCCGCCCGCCAGGGCGGAGGTGATGCCGGCCGGCATGTTCGCGCCGAGGGCGTTGGAGACCACCGGGCCGGCGGCGCGCAGCGCCTCGGCGATCAGGCGGGTGGTGGTGGTCTTGCCGTTGGTCGCGCTGACCAGGACGACGTCGAGGTGGTCGGCGAGGGTGGCGAGCAGGTCGGGGTCGAGCTTGAGGGCGACCTTTCCGCCGATCACCGAGCCGCTCCCGCGTCCGGCCTTGCGCGACACGGCGGCGGCGACCCGGCCGGCCGTGACCGCGATCTTGGCGCGGGCCGGCAGCGAGGCGTCGCGTGCGCCTGTGGGCTCCGATTCGGTGCCTGCCATGCTCAGTGGTTCCTCCTTGCTGCGGCACCGCCCGGGACCGGATAACGGGCCGTCGGGCGGCGGGGACGGGGGTCAGCCTACCGACTCCGTCGCCCGGCCGGACGATCCGGACCCCGCGCCGCCTGCTGCGACGCGGTGGCGGGGCCTGCTGACGGGCCGTCAAGGAGGGCGGTGTACGGACGGAGCCTGCACTGGTTGGTGACGCTCGGCGGCTGTCCCCGGGTTCCCGGTAAGGATCTGGTGAAGAAATGATCAGCGGCCCGGATGGTGGGCGCGGGCGCCCGGGCCGTCGGCTCCGGGGCCGCCGGTTCCCGGGCCGCCGGAGCCCAGGGCGGCGGTGATCACCAGGGTGCCGTCCTCGGTCCGGAAGTCCAGCGGCGCACCGAGCCGGCGCATCGCGGCGATCAGGCCGGCGTTGGCGCACTGGGTCACCGCGTACACCGTGCCGATCCCGGCCGCCCGGGCAGCCACCACCAGTCGGCGCAGCAGCGCCAGGCCCAGCCCGCGGCGCTGCCAGCCGTCCTCGACCAGGACGGCCAGCTCCGCCTCGCCGTCGTCCCACATCAGGTGCCCGAGGGCGAGGACCCGCCCGTCCGGGGCGGTCACGACGAGGCTGTGGCCGTGCCGGGGGTTCAGCAGGTGGTCGAGGTAGCGGTCGGCGTCGCGGACCGGACCGTGGTAGCGCAGCCGCAGCGCGGCGGGGGAGCAGCGGCCGTGCATCGCCAGGGCCGCCGCCTTGTCGGCCGGGCCGGCCGGGCGCAGCAGGAGCCCGGTCCCGTCCGGCAGGGACAGCCGGGACGGCGCCTCCGGGGCCGGGTGGTGCCGGCCGGGCTCGGGGCGCGGGTGCGGCCGGGCGACCCGGGACGGGCCGTCGGTGAGCACGGGCAGCCGGACGGTCTGCCCCTCGGGCACCACGCACCTGCGGTCGGACCTGCGGAAGGGCCGGTGCCAGAGCCGTTCGGGGCGAGTGCGCGGTGCCGTCATGCGGCCGACGCTACCCACGCTTCGCTTCCGTTCGGTTACGTGATCGTGAACGGCCGAATGCCCGGGTGTGCCCGGGACCGACCGGGACGGACCGGGGACGGGCCGGGACGGCCGGACGCGGGGTCCGGGACGGCAGGGGCCCCGGTCCGGGGGTGGACGCGGCACAGGTCCGGACCGCTGCCTCAGGCGGGCGGGACGGCGGGCGGCCGACGGTGGATCCCGTGCCCGGCGCTCCTGGTGAACAGGCCGTCGGGATCCCTTCCCCCCGAGTACCGAAGGCCACTGCCATGCGCATCACCCCGTCCGCCGCCACCACCAACGCCACCGCCGCCGTCCCGCACGCCCGCCGCGCACCGGCCGGCACCGCGCTCACCGGTCTGCTCGACCGGCAGGCGAGCACCCGGCCCGACGCCCCGGCCGTCCTCGGCGAGGGCGCCGGCCTCACCTTCCTGGAGCTGTCGGCGACCGCCCGTCGGCTGGCCGCCGAGCTGCGCCGCCTGGGCGCCGGCACCGACACCTGCGTCGGCCTGTACGTCGAGCCGTCGGTCGGGCTGGTCGCCGGGGCGTGGGGCGTCCTGTACGCCGGGGCCGGCTACCTGCCGCTGTCGCCCGAGTACCCCGAGGACCGGATCCGCTACATGATCGAGGACAGTGGCACCCGCATCGTGCTCACCCAGGAACACCTGCGCGAACGGCTGGCCGGGCTGGCCCCGGCCGGGACGGCGGTCGTCACCGTCGAGGACGCCCCCGCCGCCGACGCCCCGGCGGACGACGCCCCGGCCGGCCAAGGCGCGGCCGAGGAGGCCGACGCCGAGGCGGCCCGGCCGGAGTCGCTGGCCTACGTGATCTACACCTCCGGCTCCACCGGCCGCCCCAAGGGCGTGATGATCGAGCACCGCGCGGTGGTCTCCCAGCTGCGCTGGCTGCTCGCCGCCGGGCACCTCGACCCCGGGGTCACCGTGCTGCAGAAGACCCCGATGAGTTTCGACGCCGCCCAGTGGGAGATCCTCGCCCCGGCCGTCGGCGCCCGCGTGGTGGCCGGCACGCCCGGTCTCCACCGCGACCCGGAGGCGCTGGTCGCCGCCGTGCGGCGGCACGGCGTGACCGCGCTGCAGTGCGTGCCCACCCTGCTCCGGGCACTGCTGGACACCGAGGGCTTCACCGACTGCACCGGCCTGGCCCGGCTGTTCTCCGGCGGCGAGGCGCTCTCCCGGCGGCTCGCCCGCGACCTCGGCCGGGCGCTGCCCGGGGTCTCGCTGGTCAACCTGTACGGTCCGACCGAGTGCACCATCAACGCCACCGCGCACCTGGTCGACCCGGCCGGGCTCGACGACGGCGCCGGTTCGGTGCCGATCGGCCGGCCGGTCGACGGCACCCGGTGCCACGTCCTGGACGAGCGGCTGGTGCCGGTCGAGGACGGCGGCGTCGGCGAGCTGTACATCGGCGGCGTCCAGCTGGCCCGCGGCTACCTGCACCGCCCGGAGCTGACCGAGGAGCGGTTCGTCCCCTCCCCGTTCGCGCCCGGCGAACGGCTGTACCGCACCGGCGACCTCGCGCAGTGGAACCCGGACGGCACCCTCCAGTTCGCCGGCCGGGTCGACAACCAGGTCAAGCTGCGCGGCTACCGGGTCGAGCTGGACGAGATAGCCCGCGCGATCGAGGAGCACACCTGGGTGCGCCGCTCGGCCGCGGTCGTCACCGACGACGAGCGCACCGGCCACCCGAACCTGGTCGCCTGCGTCGAGCTCAACCCGCGCGAGGCCGCCCTGATGGACCAGGGCAGCCACGGCGGCCACCACCAGTCCAAGGCCAGCAAACTCCAGGTCAAGGCACAGCTCTCCGACCCCGGCCTGCGCGAACCGGCCGGGCTGGCCGGCCGCGAGCGGGTCGAACTGCCCGGGCGGCGCGAGAGCGAGACCCAGCGCCGGGAGACCTTCGCCCGCAAGACCTACCGCTTCTACGACGGCGGTCCGGTCACCCGCGAGGACCTCACCGCGCTGCTCGCCCCGCGCCCGGCCGGCGCCTTCGGCCGGGACCTGGAACTGCTGAGCTTCCCCGAACTCGGCCGCATCCTGCGCTGGTTCGGCCAGTTCCACAGCGAGGAGCGGCTGCTGCCCAAGTACGCCTACGCCTCGCCGGGCGCGCTGTACGCGACCCAGCTGTACCTGGAGACCGGTGGCCTGGACGGGCTCGCGGCCGGGCTGTACTACTACCACCCGGTCGACCACGTCCTGGTCCGGATCGGGCCCGCCGAGGCCCGCGAGGAGGCCTACCTGACGCTGCACTTCTCCGGCCGGCACGGCGCCATCGAGCCGGTGTACAAGAACAACATCCGCGAGGTGCTGGAGTTCGAGACCGGCCACATGCTGGGCGTCTTCGAGGAGGTGCTGCCCGAGTACGGGCTGGACGTGCGGCCGCTCGGCCTCGACCCGTCGGTCAAGGAACGGCTGGACGTCGCCGAGGAGGACCACTACCTGGGCGGCTTCGCGGTCGTCCGCAACGACGGCACGGCCCGCGCCGAGAGCACCGAGCTCTACCTCCAGGTCCACGAGGGCCGGGTGGAGGGCCTGCCCGGCGGGCTCTACCGGTGCGCCGACGGCGAGCCGGCCCGGATCTCGGACGCGGTGGTGGAGTCCCGGCACGTGATCGCGATCAACCAGGCCGTCCACGCCCGGGCCGCGTTCGGCATCACCGCCGTCAGCCGGACCGACGAGGAGTGGCTGCAGTACGTCGCGCTCGGCACCAGGCTGCACCACCTGCAGCGCAACGGCCTGGGCCTGGGCTTCATGTCCTCCGGTTACAGCTCCCGTTCCGGCCACCCGCTGCCCGCCGCACGCCGCATCGACGAGATCCTCACCGACCGCGGCATCGCCACCGGCCCGTCGTACTTCTTCCTCGGCGGCAAGGTGAGCGAGGAGCAGATCCGCAGCGAGGGCATGCAGGAGGACGCCGTGCACATGAAGGGACCGGCCGAGATCATCAAGGACGAACTGGCCACCCTGCTGCCCGACTACATGCTCCCCAACCGGGTTCTGGTCGTCGACGCCCTCCCGCTCACCGCGAACGGCAAGGTCGACCTCAAGGCCCTCGCCGCCTCCGACGCCGTCCGTACGGCCGGGGTCCGCAGCGAGTACGTCGCCCCGGGCACCGCGCAGGAACGGTGGCTGGCCGAGGCCTGGGGGCGGGCCCTCGGCTACGAGGACGTCTCGGTGGCGGACGAGTTCTTCGCCGCCGGCGGCAACTCGCTGATCGCCGTGGCCCTGGTCAACCGGATCAACCGGGAGTTCGGCACCGCGCTGCCGCTGCAGGTGCTGTTCCAGTGCCCGAAGCTGGGCGACCTGGCCGCACGCATCGAGCAGGCCCGCGGCGGGACCGCCGCCGACGGCGGCGACGCCGGGGCCCCCGGCTCGCGGCTGATCCCGCTGCACCCGGGCGGGTCCGGCCGGCCGGTGTTCTGCTGGCCCGGCCTGGGCGGCTACCCGATGAACCTGCGCCTGCTCGGCCGGGAGGCGCGCGACGGCCGTGCCTTCTACGGCATCCAGGCACACGGCATCAACGAGGGCGAGACGCCGTACCCGACCATCCGGGAGACGGCCGCCGCGGACGTTGCCGAGCTGCGCCGGGTCCAGCCCGAGGGCCCGTACACGCTGTGGGGTTTCTCCTTCGGCGCCCGGGTCGCCTTCGAGGCCGCCTGGCAGCTGGAGCAGGCCGGCGAGCGGGTGGAGAACCTGCTGCTGATCTGCCCCGGCAACCCGAAGGTGCGTCAGGACGGCGGCCGGCGCTGGGGCCGTGAGGCCTCGTACGCCAACCCCGCGTACGTGACCATCCTGTTCGGGGTGTTCACCGGCCGGATCAGCGGCCCCGACCTGGAACGCTGCCTGGCCTCGGCGGCGGACGAGGACGGCTTCGTCGCCTGCGTGCACCGGATGCTGCCGGAACTGGACGAGGAGCTGATCCGCCGGATCACCGGCATCGTCGGCGAGACCTACGAGTTCGAGTACAGCTTCCGTGAGCTGGCCGAGCGGCGGCTGGACGCCCCGGTGACCATCTTCAAGGCCGCCGGCGACGACTACTCCTTCGTCGAGGGCAGCAGCGGCTACTCCGCCGCCCCGCCGGCCGTGGTCGAGCTGACCGCGGACCACTACGGCGTGCTGAAGGAGCACGGGGTGGCGGAACTGGCCGCCGCGATCCGGGCGGTGGAGCGGACCGCGCAGTGACGGAGGAGTGACCGCGGGGTGACCGCGCTCGGCGGGACACACCCACGGATGGCCCAGGATCCGTCAGCGGGGGAACCCCTTCGGATAGGGATGGCTCGGCTTTCCGCCGATCCCATGCCGATCCGAAGGGGTTCCCCATGTCAGTGAAGAAGCCGGTCCGGACGTCCGTACGGGCCGCCGCGTGGTGCGCGCTGCTCCTCGTGGCCCCGCTCGCCCTCGCCCAGCCCGCCGCCGCCGTGACCTCCTCCACGGTCACCTCCTCCTCCGGCGACAACGGCCCCAGGACACCCGAGGAGGCGGCCGCCTGCAAGTCCGTCACCAGTGCCCTGCTGGGCGGCTTCGGCTCGATGCTCGGCAACGCGGTGTGCGTGGTGAAGCCCGCCGCCAAGGGCTGACCCCGCCGGAGGTCCGGCGCCGGCGGCGGGTGAGCCCCCGGGCCCCCGCCGCCGGTGGCCCGGAGGCCGCGTGCGCATCCGGCGCCGTGTCGTCCGGTGGTCTTCCTGCCCGGGCCCGTCCGGGGTCAGGCGGTCGTGGGGGAGACCTGGTAGTGGGCGATGGCCCAGCCCTGCTCGGTGCGTCGCAGCAGGACGCCGAGGTGGACGGTGAGGGTCGGCCGGTCGGTGAAGGCGAAGTCGACGCGCAGGTACCCCAGGACGAGGTCGGCGGCGGGGCGCCTGGTCTCCAGGACGCGGTAGTCGGCGGTCATGCCGGGGGGCTGGGCGGCGTAGTAGGCGGCGACGCCGGGGCGGCCGACGCTGTAGGGGTGCAGGCCCTGGAAGATCGCGTCCTCGGTGAACAGGGCGGCGACCCGGTCGGGGAGGTGTCGGTCGACGGCGGCCCTCCAGTCGTCCAGGACGCCGCGCAGGATCGTCTCGTCGGCTTCGGTGGTGCGGTGCATGGCGGTACTCCCGGGGTGTGGCACGAGGAGCGGCGTCCGGCCGCCCAGGGGGAGGATCCCGCCCGGGACGGGTGCTTCGCCCCCGGTCGGCGGGCGACCGCCGGAGGTCGGCCGCGGATTCGTCCGACCGGCCCACCGGGTGCCGGTCGGTCGTGGCGGCGGGCGAGGGCCGGGCCGACGATGGGGGCGGGGGCCGGGTCGAGAAGGGAGCGGGTCCGTGCACGAGTTCCTGGTGGAGATCACCACCGTCATTCCCGAGGGCACCGCCGAGGAGGAGGTCGACCGGCGGCGCGCCGCCGAGGCCGTCCGGGCCCGCGAGCTGGCCGCCACCGGCCACCTGGCGCGGCTGTGGCGCCCGGTCGGCGAACGGCGCAGCATCGGCGTCTGGCGGGCCGCCGACGAGGCCCGGCTGCGGGCGGAGGTGCTCGGCAGCCTTCCGCTGTGGCCGTGGATGACCGCCGTGGTGACCCCGCTCGAACCGCACCCCAACGACCCCGGGCCGGCCTGACGGGCGATGCCCGGACTGGGTCCGCCCGGACGGGTGTCCGCAGGCGGGTGTCCGCGGCCGGGTTCAGGCGATCCGGGTCGGCGGGGCCTCGACGGTGTGGCCGGTGGTGGTCAGCAGCGTCGTCAGGGCGGCCGGGGTCACCGAGTGTTCGGTGCGGAGGAAGAGCTCTTCGGGGTGGAGGGAGAGCAGGGTGATCCGGTGGTCGGCGAGGGCCGCGGGGGTGTGGGCGAGCGCCGTGGTGCGGACCCGCCACAGGGTCGTCGGCGGCGGGGCGTGCGGGGACCACCAGGTGTGGAGCAGTGCGGTGGCGAGCAGCGCGAGCGCGGAGGTGCCCAGGACGACCGGGCCGTCCGGGCCGTCGACGACGAGCTTGGCGACGAGGTCGGCGGCGGTGACGGAGAGGAAGACGGCGGCGAGCTCGACGGTGTCGCGGCGCCAGCGGTGGGCACGGCGGAGGGAAGGCTTCGAGTGCTCCATGACCTCCACCGTGCCGGACCGGTGTTTCCCGTCCGCGAACCGGCCGTGACCTGCGGGTTAAGGTCCGTCGGGGAGTGTTACGGCAGCAGCTCGGCGGCCGCGGCCCTGACCTCGGCGAGCAGCAGGTGCAGGTCGTCCTCCGTCGTCGTGGCGTTGAGGAGGCAGGCGCGGAGCATTTCCGCCCCGCCCAGCCGGGCACCGGTGACGAAGACCCGGCCGCGCTCCTGGACGGCGACGGGCAGCGCGCGGTTGAGGGCGTCGCGGGCGGCGGCGTCCCGGCCGGGGGCGCGGTGGCGGAACGCCACGATGGAGGTCTGGACCTCGGCGAGCAGCTCCAACTCGGTGTCGGCCTCGACGAGTTCACCGAGGCGTCGGGCCAGTGCGGTGCACCGGGCGATGTCCCGGGAGAGACCGCTGCGGCCCTTGTGGGCGATGGTCGCCCAGACCTTGAGGGCGCGGAACGGGCGGGTCTGCTCGGTGCCGTATTCGGAGAACCAGCCGAGCGCGCCGGCCGCTTCGTCGCGCAGGTAGGACGGGACGAGGCTGAAGGTGGCGCGCAGTCCCTCGGTGTCGCGGACCAGGGCGCAGCCGCAGTCGACCGGGACGCCGAGCCACTTGTGCGGGTCGAGGGCGAGCGAGTCGGCGCGCTCCAGGCCGGCGTAGCGGTGGGCGACGGCGGGGTCGAGCCGGCCGAATGCGCCGTACGCGCCGTCCACGTGCAGCCAGAGGCGCTGTTCCTCGCACAGGTCGGCGATCGGGTCGAACGCGTCGACCGCGCCGGTGCCGACGGTGCCGGCCGAGGCGACGACCAGGAAGGGCAGCAGCCCGGCCGCCCGGTCGCGCTCGACGGCCGCGCGCAGCTCGGCGGTGTCCAGGCGGCCGTCCGGGCCGGTGGCGACGGTGCGCAGGTGCTTGCTGCCGAGGCCGAGGAGTTCGGCGGCCTTGCGGACGCAGGAGTGGGTCTCGCCGGTGACGTAGCCGACCAGCGGGGGCAGGCCCGCCAGGCCGTCCTCCCGGACGTCCAGGCCGGCCCGTCGGGCGGCGCGGTCGCGGGCGGCGGCGAGGCAGACGATGGTCGCCATCGAGGTGCCGGAGGTGAGCAGCCCGCCGCCGGCCGGGTGCGGGAAGCCGACGAGCTCGGCGATCCAGCGGACGACGGCGCGCTCCAGGTGGACGTCGGCGTGGTCGCCGCCGGCCGAGCTGGGGTTCATCGCGGAGGCGGCGAGGGTGGCGAGCACCCCGGCGGGGGCGGGGGCGGAGTTCACCCAGCCGAAGAAGCGCGGGTTGCCGTTGCCCATGGGGTACGGCATCACCTCGCGCCCGATGGCGTCGACCAGCTCGGCGAGCGGGCGGCCCTCGGCGGGCAGCGGGGCGTCGAGCAGGGCGTCGCGGGCGGCCTCGGCCATGGGCTGCCAGACCGGGCGGTCGGGCAGCTCGGCGAGGTAGTCGGAGACCAGGTCGGCGGTGGCGCGGGCGGCGGCGCGGAAGTCGTCGGTGGCCATGCGGGACACTCCAGGGGGCCGGGGGAGGGCAGGCGCGGCGTCCTCGGCGCACCCTGATCAGGCGATGGTCGGGTGATCCTACGCAAAGGGCCCGCGCCGTGCGGCGCGGGCCCTCCTGCCGAAACCTGCCGAAACCTGCCGAGACCTGCCGATCCGGCCCCGGCGGTCCCGGGCCGGCCGGGGTCAGTCCAGCGAGGCCGACAGGCCGCTCGCCGAGCGGCAGTAGCCCTGCATCTCCTTGTTGGTGATCTTGGCGCAGAGCCGCCCGGCCGCACCGGCGTCGGTGTAGTTGACCGTGTAGTAGCTGACCAGGCCCTCGGCGCAGGCCTTGCGCTGCCAGCCGTCGGCGGCGGTCGCGCACTGCTGGGCGGCCCAGTCCTCGCGGTCCAGGTTGTACTTCATGGTCCGCGAGCCCACACCCCGGCTGCAGTCCACCGCGCCGCCACTGGCCTTGCCGTTGAGGCACCACTTGAGGGCGTCGGCGTAGACCTCGGGGTGGTTCGGGTAGTCGTGCGAGGAGAGGTAGAAGGTCGGCGCGTAGAAGTAGCAGGCCGACTGGAACAGGGACGGCTGGTCCTTGCAGGGGTACAGCGGGTCCTGGGCGAGCTTGTCGGCGGGCAGGTTGGCCTTGGCCTGCTCGTCCTCCTCGTCCGGGCCGAAGAGCTGCATGAACAGGCCCTCGGAGCAGCGGATCCGGTTCTGGTCGGTGGGGAACTTGTTGCACAGGTCGCGGGCCTTGGCGACGTCCTGCTTGGCGACGAACATCGTGCCGTGGCCGACGCCGTGGATGCAGGGGCCGCTGTTCTTGGGCTGGCAGAGCTTGAGCAGGTCCACCTCGGGCTGGGTGGAGGCGTTGAGCATCTCCTCGACCGCGCCGTGCAGGTAGCCGGCCGCGCAGGTCTCGTGCGGGAAGGAGATGACCTTCTGGAAGTCCGCGTTGAAGCGCTTGACCGCCGCGTGGCCGAGCTCGTGCGCGATCGGGTGGCAGAAGCGCACCGTGTACGGCTTCTCCTTGGTGATCTTGTCGAGGTCGGCGAGGGCGACGCCGGGGTCGGTGGCGTCCATCTCGGCCATCAGCTTGTTGCGCAGCGTCGAGCGGGTCCACACCGCCGGGTCGCCGGTCGGTGTGGCGCTCGGGGCGCCCGCCGCGGCCGGCCGGGCACCGGCGCCGGTCCCGTCGGCGGGGGTGCCGGGCGCCGCGGTCGAGGTGGCCGCCGCGGGCGACCAGTCGGTGACGGCCACCGACCCGAGGCCCAGGACGCCCAGGAGCAGGGCGGTGAGAATCGCGAAGACTCGCGGCTGCATGACGGGATCCCCCGGCGGATCGAGGTGAACGGGTTCGCTCCCATCCTGACGGCACGGGGGCGCGAATCCACGATTTCGCCCGCCATTCGGGAGGTGTCGGCGACGCTACCGCACCGTGCGACGCCCGGAGGCGGCGGGATGGTTCCCGGTGATCACCCCTACGGCGGAACGGCCCGCCCGGCCGGGCCGTTACGCCGTCCGGATGACGGATGACGGATGACGGATGACGGAGCGTCGGGCCGGCGGTCAGAGCTCCAGCGTCACCCGGTACTCCGTCAGCCAGGCGTCCAGGTCGAGCGCGAGGTCCACGCCGAGGCGGACGGAGCGCGGGTCGGTGTCCGGGGCGAGCGCGTCGGCCAGGCGCCGGCCGTCGAGCAGGTCGAGCGCCGGGGACGTCCGCGCGGCGGCGAGGCGGCCGAGTTCGGCGCGCAGCCGCGCCGAGTAGTGCGGGTCGGTGGTCACCGGGTACGGGCTCTTCGCCCGGTCGGCGACCGCCGCGGGCAGCACGTCCCGCACGGCGGCGCGCAGCAGGCTCTTCTCCCGTCCGTCGAAGCTCTTCATCGCCCACGGCGTGTTGAAGACGTACTGGACCAGCCGGTGGTCGCAGTACGGCACTCGGACCTCCAGGCCGGTGGCCATGCTCATCCGGTCCTTGCGGTCGAGCAGGATGCAGAGGAAGCGGGTCAGGTTGAGGTAGGAGATCTCGCGCATCCGGCGCTCCGTCGGGTCGGCCGCGTCCAGGTGCGGCACCTCGGCGATCGCCTCGCGGTAGCGGGCCCGGCGGTAGCCCTCCAGGTCGAGCTTGCGGAGCAGCTCGGCGTCGAGCAGCTGCTCGCGCGGGCCGGAGCCCGCGCCGGCGATGCGGGTGAGCCCGGCGGCCCAGGGGAAGTCCTCGGTGGCGACGGTCCGCGGGTCGTGGAACCAGCCGTAGCCGCCGAAGAGCTCGTCCGCGGACTCCCCGGACAGTGCGACCGTGGAGTGCCGGCGCACGCCGCGGAAGAGCAGCAGCAGCGAGACGTCCATGTCGCCGACGCCGCCCGGCAGGTCGCGGGCGCGCAGCGCGGCGGAGCGCCGGGCGGGGTCGGCGAGCTCGGCGGCGTCCAGTTCGATCACGCTGTGGTCGGTGCCGGCGTGCCGGGCGAGCAGCCGGGCGAACGGGCCGTCCGGAGTCTCCCGGACCTCGTTGCCGTGGAACTCGCCCTGGCCGGTGAAGTCGACGGAGAAGGAGCGAAGCGGCCCCGCCCCGGCGGCGCGCAGCGTGCGGGCGGCGAGGGCGGTGACGGCGCTGGAGTCCAGGCCGCCGGAGAGCAGGGAGCAGAGCGGGACGTCCGCGTCGAGCTGGCGGTGCACGATGTCGTCGAGCAGGGCCCGGACGGTGGCGACGGTGTTCGCCAGGCCGTCGCGGTGCTCGCGCGCCTCCAGCGCCCAGTAGCGGCGGACCGAGACCCCCTCGCGGCGCACCCGTACGACGTGCCCCGGCCGGACCTCGTGGATGCCCCGGTACGGCGTCAGGCCGGGGGTGCGGGTGTAGCCGAGCAGTTCGCGCAGTCCGTCCGGGTCGACGACCGGGCGGACGGCGGGGTGGGCGAAGAGGGCCTTCGGCTCGGAGCCGAAGACCACGCCGTCCGGGGTGCGGTGGTAGTGCAGTGGTTTGACGCCCATCCGGTCGCGGACCAGCAGTAGTTCCTCGCGCCGGGCGTCCCAGACGGCGAGGGCGAACATGCCGTTGAGCCGCTCGGCCAGGCCGTCGCCCCACTCCAGGTAGGCGTGCAGCACGACCTCGGTGTCGCTGCGGGTGCGGAAGCGGTGCCCGGCCGCCTCCAGTTCCGCGCGCAGCTCGCGGTGGTTGTAGACCTCGCCGCTGTAGGTGAGCGCGGCCAGCAGTCGGCCGTCCCGCTCCACCCTCATCGGCTGGGTGCCGCCCTCGACGTCGATCACCGCGAGGCGGCGGTGGCCGATCGCGGCGTGCGGTTCGAGGACGGCGCCGCCGGCGTCCGGGCCTCGGCAGAGCTGGGTGGCCGTCATCGCGTCGAGGACGGCCCGGTCCCCCGGTTCGGCGGTGAGGTCGCGGTCGAAGGCGACCCATCCGGTGATGCCGCACATCAGCAAGCCTCCGGTCTTCCGCTTCGTGTTCAGGGGATCACGCTACGTGTGGAGCCGGTGGCGGTTCAAGGGTTCGGCCGAAGGCGAACGAACGGTGGCCGGGGCGGCCGCCGGGAGTGGATGCGGGGCGGCCTTGGGCCAAAGGTCGTCATGTCTGCCCGATTTCGGGCAGGAATCTTGGCTTCGGCGGCCGGACCGGCCTAGGCTGCACACTCGTGCCGAGCTCACCCCACCCTCACGAAGACCTCCTCGCCCACCTGACCCGGACCAGCCCGCTCGGGCCCCGGGAGGCGGCGCAGGTCGTGGCGGAAGTGCTGGCGTACTTCTCCGAGAGCACCGAGGAGTACGTGCGCCGCCGCCACACCGAGCTGCAGGCACGCGGTCTGACCAACGAGCGGATCTTCGCCCGGCTCGCCGAGGAGCTCCCGCAGCGCCGGGTCTCGGCGCCGGAGCTCTCGGCCCGCCAGCTGCGGCGGATCGTCTACGGCTGAGCGCCGTCGCCCGTCCCGCCCGCTGTACGCGCCCCACCCGCTCGACCCGCCCGACCCGTCCCACCCACGCCACTACCAACGAGGAGTCCACGCATGTGCGGAATCGTGGCCTACATCGGCCCCAAGGACGCCACCCCCTTCCTGCTGGAGGGGCTGGCCCGGCTCGAGTACCGGGGCTACGACTCGGCGGGCGTCGCCGTCACCGGCCGCAGCGGCGGCATCAAGCTGCGCAAGGTGAAGGGCCGGGTCGCCGACCTCGCCGCCGACGTGCCGGCCCGCTTCAAGGGCACCACCGGCATCGGCCACACCCGCTGGGCCACCCACGGCGTTCCCAGCGACGCCAACGCCCACCCGCACCTGGACAACGCCGAGCGGGTCGCCGTCGTCCACAACGGCATCATCGAGAACGCCGACGAACTGCGCGCCAAGCTGACCGCCGACGGCGCCGTGTTCCGCTCCGAGACCGACACCGAGGTGCTCTCCCACCTGATCGCCGCGCACCTCACCGAGGGCGTCGAGCTGGAGGACGCGGTCCGTGCCGCGCTCGGCCGGGTGGTCGGCACCTACGGCATCGCCGTGCTCGACGCCGAGCAGCCCGACCGCATCGTGGTCGCCCGCAACGGCAGCCCGATCGTGCTCGGCATCGGCGAGAAGGAGATGTTCGCCGCCTCCGACGTCTCCGCGCTGGTCCGCTACACCCGCCAGGTCGTCCACCTGGAGGACGGCGAGCTGGCCACCGTCCGGGCCGACGGCTTCCGCACCTTCACCGCCGACGCCCGCACCACCCACCGTCAGCCGTCCACCGTGGACTGGGAGATCGACTCCTTCGACACCGCCGGCTACGAGCACTACCTGCTCAAGGAGATCCACGAGCAGCCCGGCTCGGTCGAGCGCACGCTCAGCGGCCGGCTCGACGAGCGCTTCGCCACCGCGCACCTCGGCGGCCTCAACCTGGACGCCCGGGAGCTGCGCGAGATCCGCCGCGTCAAGATCCTCGGCTGCGGATCCGCCTACTACGCGGGCGAGATGGGCGCGCAGCTGATCGAGGAGCTGTCCCGGATCCCCGCGCACAGCGAACCGGCCTCGGAGTTCCGCTACCGCAACCCGGTGATCGAGGCGGACACCCTGTACGTCGCGGTCAGCCAGTCCGGCGAGACCTACGACACGCTGGCCGCCGTCCAGGAGATCAAGCGCAAGGGCGGCCGGGTGCTCGGCGTCGTCAACACCGTGGGCAGCGCCATCGCCCGCGAGTGCGACGGCGGCATCTACCTGCACGCCGGCCCGGAGGTCTCGGTCGCCTCCACCAAGGCGTTCACCTCCACCGTCGTCGCCTTCGCGCTGCTCGCCCTGCACTTCGGCCGCATCCACGACCTCTCGCCCGCCGACGGGCGCCGGATCGTCTCGGCCCTGCAGGCACTGCCCGACCAGATCCGCGAGGTGCTGGACCAGAGCGAGTCCATCGCCGAACTCGCCGCCGAGTACGCCGAGTCGGCGGGCATGATGTTCATCGGGCGGGTGCGCGGCTACCCGGTGGCCCGGGAGGGCGCGCAGAAGCTCAAGGAGATCTCCTACGTGCACGCCGAGGCCTACCCGGCGAGCGAGCTCAAGCACGGCCCGCTGGCGCTGATCAGCCCCGAACTGCCCACCGTGGCCCTCGTCCCGGACGACGAGCTGCTGGACAAGAACCTGACCACGCTGGGCGAGATCAAGGCCCGGTCGGGGCGCGTCATCGCCGTCGCGCACCGCCGCCCGGAGGAGAAGCTCGCGGACCACTGCATCGTGGTCCCCAAGAGCGAGCCCGAGCTGGACCCGCTGCTGCTCAACATCCCGCTGCAGCTGCTCGCCTACCACGCCGCCGTCGCCCTCGGCCGCGACGTGGACAAGCCGCGCAACCTGGCGAAGAGCGTGACGGTGGAGTAGCCGTCACTGCCCCCGTCACCCCGGGCCCCGGTCGTCGTGCGGACGACCGGGGCCCGGCGCGGCTCCGGACCGACGGATGCCCGGGGCCGACGGGTGCCGGGGGTCGACGGGTTCCGGGGCTCGGGGCCCGGGCGTCGGGCGGCCGGCTCCGGGCGTGCCGGGGAGGGCTCCCGGAAGCGTG
Source organism: Kitasatospora sp. NPDC059599 (assembly GCF_042735125.1). Taxonomy (NCBI): domain Bacteria; kingdom Bacillati; phylum Actinomycetota; class Actinomycetes; order Kitasatosporales; family Streptomycetaceae; genus Kitasatospora; species Kitasatospora sp. NPDC059599. The sequence continues at coordinate 22,710 of NZ_JBHWCL010000062.1, forward strand.
CCGGGGAGGGCGCCTAGAAGACCGAACAGCCGGACAGGGTGGTCAGGGTGTCCAGGGCGGTGACCGCGGCGACGGAGTTGCCGGCCTGGTCCAGGCGCGGCCCCCAGGCGCAGACGGCCGCGCGGCCCGGGAGTATGGCGAGGATGCCGCCGCCGACGCCGCTCTTGCCCGGGAGGCCGACGCGGAAGGCGAACTCGCCCGCGGCGTCGTAGGTGCCGCAGGTGAGCAGGACGGCGTTGATGCGCTTGGCCTCGCTGCGGGACATCAGGTGGGTGCCGTCGGCGCGCACGCCGTACCGGGCGAGGAATGAACCGGCCAGGACCAGGTCGCGGCAGCTCGTGGTGAGCGCGCAGTGGGCGTAGTAGTGCTCCAGGACGGTCTCGACCGGGTTCTCCAGGTTCCCGTGGCTGGCGATGAAGTGGGCCAGCGCCGCGTTGCGGTGCCCGTGCTCGGCCTCGGAGGCGGCGACCGCCGGATCGGTGTCCAGCCCGGGGTTGCCGGACTCGCGGCGCAGGAACTCCCGGACCGCGCCGGAGGCGTCGCCGGTCATGGTCTGCAGACGGTCGGTCACCACCAGGGCGCCCGCGTTGATGAACGGGTTGCGCGGGATGCCGTGCTCGGTCTCCAGCTGCACCAGGGAGTTGAAGGGATTCCCGGACGGTTCGCGGCCGACGCCCCGCCAGAGCGTGTCACCGCCGTAGGCGACCGCGAGCGCCAGCGAGAACAGCTTGGACACGCTCTGGACGGAGAACGGCTGCTCCCAGTCCCCGACGCCGTGCAGCTCCCCGTCGACGGTGGCGACGGCCATGCCGAAGGACTCCGGGTCGGCGGTGGCGAGGGCCGGGATGTAGTCGGCGACCTTGCCCCGGCCCGTGGTCGCCCGGGCGGCCGTCTCCGCGGCGGCCAGCAGCACCGGCCAGTCCAGGTTCTCCCCGCCGGGCACACCGTTCACCGTTCGTCCTCCACGTTGTCCACCACGCTCGACCGCGACGGTCCTCCGCCGCGCTCCTCCACCACCTGCGCCGCGCACGCACACGGCGGGGACCGGGCGCGCGGTGCGGGCGGCGTCCGGTCCGACCAGGATTATCCGTGTTTCGGGAGGCGGGTCCGGTACGGGGGTGGGCGCCGTCGTGTCAGGGGGCGCTGCTGGGGGCCACGACGGACGGACCGGTGAGCAGGGCGCCGGCGTCGGAGTAGGGCCAGCCGTTGGGCACGCAGCCGTGCAGCCCCTTGATCTGCTGCATCATCACCGGCGCCGGGGCGCCCGGCTCCGGGCAGTCGACGTGGCCGTTGCCGAGGATGTGGCCGACCTCGTGGTTGACCGCCAGCGCGTGGTAGAGCTCGGGCTTGCCCTGGTAGAACTCGGACAGCTCGGTCCAGCGCTTGAGGTTGATCACCACCTGGTGGGTGACGCCGCAGTTCACCCAGCCGCCGGTGTCCAGCCCGTACTGCCCGCAGATCCGGTCGGTGGACTTCGGGGTGGCCAGGTACACGGTGAAGTCCACCGGGTCGGCGGCCACCCGCTGGAAGGAGGCCGTGCCGCCGGCGGCCCAGCCGTGCCGGACGTCGCCGAGGACCGCGTCCACCTCGGCGGCGAACTGCGCCGGACTCTCCGCGATCCCGTTCTCCACCCGCACCTTGTAGCGGTACAGGTGCTCGCCGGTGCCGAACCGGGCCGAGCCGCCGGGGGCGGTGGTGAACGCGAGCGGGGCCGGGCCGTGCTTGCGGTCGCTCCACGGCTGCCACCACAGCAGGCCCGCCGCCAGGGCGGCGGCCAGCGCGAACGCGAGCACGCCCTGCCAGGGCTTGCGGGGGAGGAGCCGGCGGGCGGGTATCCGGGCGGGCGTGGACATGGTGGTGCGGCTCCAGGCGGAGAATCGGCGACCGGAGACCAGCGGGGCCCGGTCGGGCGACGGGTGCTACCAAGGGGAACGGCCCCGCGCGCGGCGGGGGTTCAGCGGGCGCCCGCCGGGCGGGTCCGGGCCCCTGTCGGACGCGCGGCCCGGCCGGTTCCCGGAACCGCTCGATGGTGTCACCCGTGCGGCGTGTCCCTGGGACCGGGGTACCGGAATCGGGTGTGGTGGTGCCGGTCGACCCGTGGAGCGAACCCGGGTCGGTCCGTCCCACCGGAATGCCACGGGAGGCACCGCCATGTCCACCACCACCACCGTCACGCCCGCCACCACCGCCACCACCGTCACGCCCGCCACCACCGTCTTCGCCGTCGACGGGATGAGTTGCGGCCACTGCGAGCGGACGGTCAGTGCCGGGCTCTCCGCGCTGCCGGGCGTCACCGACGTCGTCGCCGACGCGGCGGGCGGGCGGGTCACCGTCGCCTCCGCGCAGCCGCTGGACGAGGCGGCGGTGCGCGGTGCGGTCGAAGGGGCCGGCTTCACGCTGGTCGGGCCGGCCTGACGACGGCTCGGCGGCCTGACGACGGGTCGGCGGCCGGGCTTGCGGGTGCGCCGGTCCGGCTTCCGGGTCTCGGCGTCCGGCTTCGTGACCCCGTCCCGCCGTCCGGCTCAGCCCATCGTCTTCGCCCCGTCCAGGGCCTCGCGGATGATGTCGGCGTGACCCGCGTGCTGGGAGGTCTCGGCAACGACGTGCAGCAGCACCCGGCGGGCCGACCACGAGGCGTCGGCCTGGAACCAGGGAGCCTTCGGCAGCGGGTGGGCGGCGTCGAGGTCGGGGAGCGCCGCCACCACCTCGTCCGTCCGGCGCGCCACCTCCTCGTACGCGGCCAGGACACCGGCCAGCGTCTCCCCGGGCAGCATGCGGTACTCGTCGGCCCGGCGGGCGAGGTCCGCCTCGGTCCAGGTGGTGAAGTCGGGCATCACGGACGGGCCCTCCAGGATGAAGTCCACCCAGAGCCGTTCCATCGAGGTGACGTGCTTGATCAGGCCGCCCACGCACAGCGCGCTCGCCGTGGTCCGCAGGCCGGCCTGCTCGTCGGTGAGGTCGCGGGTGGTGAAGCGCAGGAAGTAGCGGTGCTTCGCCAGGGCCTCCAGGAAGTCCGCGCGCTCGCCGGTGACGGAGGCCGGCACGGCGTCGGCGGTCGCGGAGGTGACGCTGCTCGCGGCGTTGGTGGTGGTCATGGTCCTGGCCTTCCGTTCGGTTCCTGCTCTCTCGGACAAGAACAACGTTACGGACCATTGCGGCCACTTCCTGTCCTGAATCCCGGGGAGAATCGGAGGCATGGCGAACACCAGCACCCGGACGCTGCGACTGCTCTCCCTCCTCCAGACCCACCGGTACTGGCCCGGCGACGAACTGGCCGACCGGCTCGGCGTCTCCGTGCGCACCCTGCGCCGCGACATCGACCGGCTGCGCGAACTCGGCTATCCCGTCGAGGCGCAGCGCGGCGTCGACGGCGGCTACCAGCTGGCGGCGGGCGCGGCACTGCCGCCGCTGGTCATCGACGACGAGGAGGCGGTGGCCCTCGCGGTGGGCCTGCAGGCGGCGGCCGAGAGCCCGGTCGAGGGCGTCGCCGAGGCCTCGGTGCGGGTGCTGGCCAAGGTCGCCCAGGTGATGCCGGCGCGGCTGCGCCGCCGGGTGGAGGCGCTGCGCGCGGTGACCGTCCCGGTCGACTGGGGCAGCAGGGCCGCCGCCGGGGTCGACCCGGACGTCCTCACCGTGGTGGCGCTCTCCTGCCGCGACGGCGAACGGGTGCGGTTCGCCTACACGGCCGCCGACGGCCGCGGAACGGAACGGCACGTCGAACCGCACCGGCTGGTCTGCCTCGACCGCCGCTGGTACCTCGTCGCGTACGACCTCGACCGCGCCGACTGGCGCACTTTCCGCCTCGACCGGCTGACCGCCCCCCAGGGCAGCGGCGCCCGCTTCGCCCCGCGCACCCTCCCGGCCGCCGACGCCGCGGAGTTCGTCCGCGCCGGCCTCAACGGCGTGCCCCGCCCGCACCGGGTCGAGGTGCTGGTCGACGCGCCCGCCGACCGCGTCCGGGACCGGGTCGGCCGCTGGGGCACGGTCGAGCCCGTCACGCCCGGCCGCTGCCGGCTCCTGATGACCGCCGACTCCCTCGACTGGCCCGCCATGGCGCTGGGGTCGCTGGGCGCCGACTTCGAGGTGGTCAGCCCTCCCGGGCTGCGGACGCTGCTGGCGGACTGGAGCACCCGCTTCGGACGGGCGGCGGCCGGGGAGGCGGCGGCGGAGCGGGAGGAGTAGGAAGTCGGGCCGGCCGACTTCTGGCGCGGGCGCGGGCGCGGGCGCGGGCGCGGGCGCGGACTCGTGCGCTGCCTTGGGGTAAATATGCCGACCGGTCTACTGGTTCGGCGGAGGTGGGGCGGAGGTGGGGTGCGGGTGGGGGTCTGTGCGTGGGAAGTCGGGTGGGTCGACTTCTGGTGTCGGGTGGTGTGTGGCGGGGTGGAATATGTCGGTTGGTCTACTGATTCGGTGGGGGTGGGTGCGGGTGGGGGGCTGTGCGTGGGAAGTCGGGTGGGTCGACTTCTGGTGTCGGGCGGTGTGTGACGGGGGTGGAATATGCCGACCGGTCTACTGATTTGCTGAGGGTAGGGGCGGGGCTGCGCGCAGGAAGTCGGACGGTGGGCGATCGAGCAGAATATGTCGGTCGGTCTACCGATGTTCGGGGCCGGGTTGCGTGGGCGAGGGCGGGTGCTCATGGCGCTACGGCGCGATGGCGTCAAGGGTGGCGCGCAGTCGGCCGAGTGCGGCGGGGAGGTCGGCGAGCGGGGGCGTGGCGAGCGCGAGCCGGAGGGCGCCGGGGTGGTGGGGTGTGGTCGCGAAGGCGTCGGCGGTGGAGACCAGGATGCCCTCGGCCGCGAGCGCGGCCGCCACCCGGTCGGGCCGCTGGTGGGGTTCGAGGGTGAGCCAGACGACGTACGAGCCGGGGTGGGCGGTGGTGGTCAGCCCGGCGAGGGCCGTACGGGCGACGGCCTGACGGGCGGCGGCGTCCGTGCGCCGCTCCCGCTCCAGGCGGGCCACCGTGCCGTCCGCGAGCCAGCCGCTGGCGAGGGCGGTGATCAGGCCGGGCGTGCCCCAGGCCGCCGTGCGCAGCTGCGTCGTCGCGGCCCGCACCAGGCGGTCGGGCAGGACGGCGAAGCCGAACCGCAGTCCCGGCGCCACGTTCTTGGACAGCCCGGCGACGTAACAGGTGCGTTCGGGCGCGAGGGCGTGCAGCGGCGGGGGCGGCGCGGCCTCCAGGAAGGCGTACGTCCCGTCCTCGATCAGCGTGCAGCCGTACCGGGCGGCCACCCCGACCAGGCGTTCGCGCTGCGCTCGGTCGAGGACCCAGCCGAGCGGGTTGTGGACGGTCGGCATGGTGTACACCGCGCGCACCGGGCGGGCGCGGCAGAGCCGGTCCAGCGCGTCGAGGTCCGGGCCTGCGGGGGTGACCGCGACGGGCGCCAGGTCGAGCCCGTGCGCGGCGGCGAGCAGCTTGATGCCGGGGTAGCCGAGGGCGTCCACCGCCAGGACGTCCCCGGGGCGGGTCAGGGTGCGCAGCACGCAGTCCAGCGCCTGCTGCGCCCCGTTGGTGAGCAGCACGTTCTCCGGGGCCGTGTCGACCCCGCGGTCCAGGAGGTACGTGGCGACGGCCGCCCGGTCGTGCCGGTGGCCGCCCGGCGGGTGCTGGCGCAGCAGGGCCTCGGCGTCGCCGGAGGAGGCCAGGGCGCGCAGGGCCTGCCGCAGCAGGTCGCCCTGGTCGGGGGCGAGCGGCTGGTTGAAGGAGAGGTCCGCCACCCGGGGCACCGGGAGCGCGCGGGAGGGCTCGATGCCGTCGTAGCCGGAGCGGACCCGGACGAAGGTACCCCGGCCCTGCTCGCCCACCACCAGTCCGGCGGCGGCCAGTTCGGCGTAGGCCCGGGTGGCGGTGGCGAGGGCGACACGCCGTTCGCGGGCGAGGGTGCGGTGGGTCGGCAGCCGGGTGCCCGCCGGGAGCGCGCCGGAGCGGATCGCCGTCGCGTACTCGTCGACGATGGCCTTGTAGGAGGGCGGTCGCACCGGTCACCTGCCGTTCCGGGGGCACGCGGATGGGGATGTATCCAGGACAATAACTGGATTGTCATGGGCGGGTGTTCCTAATCTCGACACGTCCGGCGGGGACGCCGGGACCGAGGCCCGGAACGAGGCCGGAAGCGCGGCCTGGAACGAGGCCGGGAACGGAGCGCGCCCATGACCATCCGCAGCGAGCGGGACCAGCACGTCGTCACCCTCACCATCGACCGCGAGGAGAAGCTCAACGCCCTCGACTACCCGACGATCGACGCGCTGCTCGCCGAGCTCGACCGCATCGACGCCGACGACACCGTCCGCGCCGTGATCCTCACCGGCGCCGGACAGCGGGCGTTCAGCGCGGGCGCCGACATCCCGTCCCTGGCCGCCAGCATCGCCGGCGGGCCCGAGCGGGCGCTGCGCGAGTTCGTCCGGCGCGGCCACGCCCTCACCCGGCGGATCGAGGAGTTCCCCAAGCCGGTCATCGCGGCCGTCAACGGCCTGGCGTACGGCGGTGGTTGCGAGATCACCGAGGCCGCACCACTGGCCGTCGCCGCCGAGCACGCGACCTTCGCCAAGCCCGAGATCTCGCTCGGCTTCCCGCCGCCCTTCGGAGGCTCGCAGCGGCTGCCCCGGCACGTCGGCCGTAAGCGCGGCCTGGAGATGATCCTCACCGGCGACCCGGTCCCGGCCGCGCGCGCCGCCGAACTCGGCCTGGTCAACTCGGCCGTCCCGGCAGGTGAACTGCTGGACACCGCACGGGATATGGCCGAACGGATCATCCGGCACGCCCCCACCGCCGTGGCCGCCTGCCTGCGGGCGGTGACCCGGGGCGTCAACCTGCCAATCGACGAGGGGCTCGCGGTGGAGGCGGCCGCCTTCGCGGCGACCGTACCGACCGAGGGCGTACGGGACGGGGTGCGGCGCTTCCTGGACCGCGCGTCCGCCTCGCGCTGACCGCCCCCGGATCGCCGTCTTGCGGACCGCCGCCCTTAGACCGACCGGCAAATGGATCGCTTGAGGCGGTGGGCGGTGGGGCGCCTGGCGCCACCTCAGCGCGGTCTGAGGCCGTCCATGAGCAGGTCGAGCAGGCGTCGGGCCTGAGCGGGTTCTCCGGACTTGGCGGCGACGGCGAGCATACCGAGGATGCCGGCGGAGACGTCGTCGGCGCGAGCATCGGCGCGGATGTCCCCAGCGGTGGCGCCGGCGTCGAGGATCGTGGCGATGGCCGACAGGAGCTCCTGTCGAGTGTGAGCGAGGGAGATTTCGCCGGAATCGATCATGGCGAGCAGGGTGTCGGTCATGCCGTGCTTGGTGGCCTGCCATTCCGCGAACAGGTCCATCCACAGGCGCAGCGCCTGCGCGGGCGCGTGGCCGGCGAGCAACTCGCGTGCCCCGGCCGTCAGTCGGACGACCTGGTCCTGATAGACGGCGTCGACGAGCGCCTCCCGGGTCGGGAAGTGGCGGAAGAGGGTGGCGACGCCGACGCCCGCCTGTCGAGCGATGGCGCGCATCGATGGCTCGGTGTCGGAGGTGGCGAAGGCGTGGGTGGCCGCCGCGAGCACAGTCTCGCGGTTGCGCGCGGCATCGGCGCGCGGCTGGTGGGCTGCCGGGGACGGTTCGGTGGCCATGTCTAAGCGGATCACGTTCCATTTGAGTCGGTCCTGGCGGTAGTCTATGTCGGAGGCAAACGGAACACGTTCCGATTAATCCTGGAGGAGACTCATGACCGAACCCGCTTCCGCGCCGGGCATCATGCGCACGGTGCGCTTCCACGAGAACGGCGAGCCCGTCGACGTCCTGCGCCTGGAGACCGTCCCCGTGCCCGAACCGGGGCCCGGCCGCATCCGCGTCGCCGTGCACGCGTGCGGACTGGCCCCGGCCGACTGGGCGCTGTGCCGCGGGCTCTTCCCCGGGAGCCTGCCGCGCGGCATCGGCTGCGACGTCTCGGGCACCGTCGAGGCCGTCGGCGCGGGCGTCACGGACGTGGCCGTCGGCGACCGCGTGTTCGGCACCGCCGACTTCGCCGGCCAGCCGAGCGCCGGCGCGGCGGACCGCGCCGTGCTGGACCATTGGTTCGCCGTGCCCGAGGGCCTGGACCTCACCCGGGCCGCCGCGCTCCCGATGGCGCTGAGTACCGCGTCCTGGCACCTCGCGCGACTCGGCTTGGCCGCGGACCGCACGATCCTGGTCAACGGTGCCGGAACCACCATCGGCTACGCGGCCGTGCAGATCGCCCTCGTCCGCGGGGCGCGGGTGATCGCGACCGCCGGGGAGACCTACGCCGAGCAGTTGCGCGACCTCGGAGCCACGGTGGTCGGCTACGGCGAAGGCCTGGCCGAGCGGGTCAAGGCCCTCGGCGTCGGCCAGGTCGACCTCGTCTTCGACACCGCGCCGCCGGGCGGCGCCCTGCCCGAACTCGTCGAGATCGTCGGCGGTGATCCCAAGCGTGTGCTGACCTGCTCCGACGTGGCCGCAGCGCCGGAGATCGGGGTGCGCGACACCTTTCACGAAGACCCCGCGAAGCGGACCGATGACGAACTCTTCGGCGTCTTCCCCGAGTTCGCCCAGCTGGCCGCCGAAGGCAGGTTCACCGTGCCGATCGCCGCAACCTTCCCCCTCGCGGACTGGCGCAAGGCCCTTGAGATCAGCCTGACCGGGCACGCCCGCGGGAAGCTCCTGCTCCTGCCCGCCGTCGACGCCGACTAACCGGAGAGACCACCCGGGCTCGAGACATTCACCGAACTCAGAGCAAGCCCGACCGCAGGCCGACCCAATGGGCGGGGCGCCACCCGAGAATACGACGCCCCCGGAATAAGACCGACCGGCGATGGGCACTGAAGGGCTGGGGCGGGCAGCAACGGGCACGCGGCCCTACGCGATCATGGAGTTCTCTACGTTCTGTGACCCCGAAGGACAGCCGTGCCCGCGCTGCCATCCTGCCTGCTCGAACCCCTCTGGGACCAATTCGCCGCACTGCTGCCCACACGACCGGAGTTCGCTGCGAGCCACCCACTCGGCTGCCACCGCCGCAGAGTCCCCGACCGAACCGTGTTCGAACACGTGGTGCTCGCACTGGTCAACGGTTCGGGCTACGAGCGCCTCGCCAGCCACGGATGCTCGGACCGCACCATCCGTCGAAGACTCAAAGAGTGGGCGGAGCAGGGCATTTCCGAGGCCGTCCACGCTCTCGCGCTCCAGGCGTACGACCGCATGATCGGCCTGGAACTGTCTGAGATATCCGTCGACGGCTGCATCACCAAGGCCCCGTGCGGCGGCGAGCGTGCGGGCCGGTCCCCGGTCGACCGCGGGAAGCAGGGCCTGAAACGCTCGATCGCCACCGAGGCCCATGGCGCCCTGCTCGGCCTGGTCGCCGCAGGGGCCAACCGCCACGACTCGCCTCTTCGCGGGCCGACCCTCGAGCCCGCCATCGGGCAGGTCCGGCCCCTGCCTCAGGACGTGAATGTCAACCTCGACCGGGGCTACGACAACAACAAGTCCCGCACTCTGCTTCAGGAGTTGGGCTTCACCGGTGAGATCGCCCGCAAGGGCGTACCCTCCCCAATCCAGGCCGGCAAGCGGTGGATCGTGGAACGAACGCACTCGTGGATGAACGGCTACGGCAAGCTGCGGCGCTGTACCGAGAGGAACGGCGCGGTCGTCGCGTTCTATCTCCACCTGGCCGCCGCACTTGTCACGCTCCGCATGCTGATCCGCCGCGCCACCACCCGTTACCGGTGGGGCGGCCGCCCCACCACACGGCGCCTCAAGTGAGCCATTTGCCGGTCGATCTTAGGATCGCCACCTCCCGGATCACCGCCCTCCCGGTGGGTGAGGGGTGTGCGGCGGGACCGGCAGTGCCTCCCGGGTCGACCCCCGTGGTCCGGGCGGTGCCGCCGGACCCGCGCGGATCATGGCGACCTTGATCATTGCCTCGGTGTGCGCGGTCTTGCGCTCGTCGTCCCGTGCCAACCGTCCGCACCGTCCCAGCCAGGAGAATGTCCGTTCCGCCGCCCACCTGCGGGGCAGCACCTGGAACCCTTTCGCTTCGGCGTTTCGGGGCACCGCCACGACCGTCGGGTTGTCGCGCTCGGAGGCCCAGCCGACGAGGCCCGCGTCGACCACGTCGACCGCGACTACCCGACACTTTCGGAGCCGCCCGCGCGGTTGCGCCGCGCTCCGTACGACGACCTCACCGGCGGGGGCGGCGCGGCCGGCGGGCGGGGGTCAGGCCGTTTCCGGCTGCTCCGCGGGGAGGGCGGCCCCGTCGCCGCAGTGGGCGGCCACGGTGTCGGCGAAGGCGCGGGAGAGGGGGCAGAGGTTGTCCCAGTCGCGGACGGCCCAGCCGGCGGTGAGGGGCGGCAGGTCGGGGAGCGGGAGCAGCCGCAGGCCGGGGTGGCCGGGGCCGCGCCACTGGGGGAGGGCGGGGACGACGGCGTGGCCGAGGCCCAGTTCGGCGAGCAGGATCGCGGTGTCCCAGTCGGCGACGCTGGTGTCGAACACCGGCCGGATGCCCGACCTCCCGAGCCAGGCGTCGAGTTGGGAGCGGGCGACCGAGTTCTGCGGCAGTCCGATGAGCCGGGCGTCCTGGAGGTCGGCGGGCTCGATGCGGGCCCTGGCGGCGAGCGGGTCACCGGCTGCGACGGCGAGGACCCACGGCAGGTCGACGACGGGTCGCCGGCCGATGCCCCTGACCGGGGTGCCGAGGGTGATCCAGGCGAGGTCGACCCGGCCGGCGGTGAGCGCCTCCAGGCAGCTGCGGCTGGACACCTCGGTCTGGAACTCCAGGCTGACCTGCGGGAAGCGCCGGCGGAAGGCCACCACGGCCCCGGACATGAAGTGCTGGATGCTGGTGGCGCCGGTGGTGATCCGGACGGATCCGCCCTCGCCGCGGGCGAGTTCGGCGATCCGGTGCAGCGCGTGGTCGATGCTGCCGAGACCGGTCGCGACGGCGGCCTGGAGCAGGTGGCCCGCCTTGGTCGGGACCACCCCGCGCGGGTGCCGCTCGATCAGGGAGAGGCCGAGCTCGCGTTCGAGCCGCTTCACGTGCTGGCTGACCGCGGACTGGGTGCAGTGGAGGTCACGGGCGACGGCGCTGAGCGAGCCGGCCCGGCAGACCGCGGTGAAGACACGGAGATCGTCGATGGTCACGGCCACCCAAGGTATCGCTTGGGGGTTCCCCAGCAAACCGGTGGATTGACTTGGGTGTTCGCCGGGCTCGATCATCGATTCCGGGCCCAGGGCGGCAACCCGCCCGCCGCCCTCACGGCGTTCCGGACGCGGCGAGGGCAGCGGGTGGGTGTCGACCCGCACCGACGCACACCCGTACGGATCCGCAGAGTCGTCAATCGCAGAGTCGTCACATCGCAGAATGGCTGGTTCGAACCGCGTACGAGGCGCGGGAACACGAGGGGGAACGGAATGCGCTACGCCGAGGGTCCGGGAACGGTCTGCGAGATCTTCGTCCAAGCACCGGTGGAACGGGTGTGGGAGCTGGTGACGGACATCGGACTGCCCGCCCGGCTCAGCCCGGAGCTCCACCGCGTCGCCTGGCTGGACGGCGCGGACGGCCCGGCGCCGGGCGCCCGCTTCGAGGGACACAACCACCGCACCGGCATGTCCGACTGGCGGACCGTCTCCGAGGTGACCGAGCTCACCGGCCCCGTCGACCCCGCTGGCTCGACTGGCTCGACAGGTTCCGCGGACCCCGCCGGTCCCCGGGCCTTCGCCTGGGCTGTGATGGACGCGGACGGCCGCTTCGGCGAGCCGGTGTCCGACGCGGCCGGTGCGCTGGCCCGCTGGCGCTTCGAGCTGACCCCCGAGGACGGCGGCACCCGGCTGCGTCAGTCGGTGGTGATCGGCCCGGGCCGCAGTGGCATGAGCGCCATCATCGAGGCCAAGCCGGAGGTGGAGGAGAAGATCATCGCCTTCCGGCTGGGCGAGCTGCGCACCGCCATGACGGCCACCCTCGAAGGCGTCAAGTCGCTGGCCGAGCAGGGGGAGTAGCGAGTCGGCGGGCGGACCGGGCGGACCTAGCCGGGTCCGCCCGAGCGGCCGCGCAGCATCTCGCCGACCAGGAACGCGAGGTCGAGGGCCTGGCCGCGGTTGAGACGGGGGTCGCAGGCGGTCTCGTAGCGGGTGGGCAGCCGTTCGATGGTGACCGGGTCGCTGCCGCCGACGCACTCGGTGACGTCGGCGCCGGACAGCTCGATGTGGAGGCCGCCCGGGTGGGCACCCAGGGAGTGCTGGACCTCGAAGAAGCCGCGGACCTCGTCGACGATCGCCTCGACCTCGCGGGTCTTGCGCCCGTCCGGGGCGGTGACGGTGTTGCCGTGCATGGGGTCGCACACCCAGCCCACCCGGATCCCCTCGGCGCGGGACTTCTCCACCAGGGCGGGCAGCAGGTCCCGTACGCGCCCGGCGCCCATCCGGACCACGAAGGTCAGCCTGCCGGGCTCGCGGTCGGGGTCGAGCCGGTCGGCGTAGCCGAGGATCTCGTCCGGGGTGGCGGTGGGGCCGACCTTCACCGCCACCGGGTTGGCGATCCGGGAGCAGAACTCCACGTGGGGTCCGTCGAGCCGGCGGGTGCGCTCGCCGATCCAGCGGGCCCTCGAAGTCGGGGGCGCTGTCGAGCACGATCAGGACGGTGCTGGGCCAGTCCGGGCTGATCGCCACCATGCGCAACCGCAACACGGTCCTGCACACCGTGACCCCGCTGGGGATGGCACTGCTGGCTGTGCCCCAGCAGGCACAGCCCGCGGTGCCCGCGGTGCCCGCGGGCACCGCGTGAACGCGGGGGAGCCGTACCGCCTCGGCTACGGCACCAACGGCTTCGCCAACCACCGCCTGGACGACGCGCTGCGGACCATCGCGGACCTCGGCCACACCGCGGTGGCGCTCACCCTCGACCACGCCCACCTGGACCCGTACGCGCCGGGCCTGCCCGCCGAGGCGGGCCGGGTGGCCGGGCTGCTGTCGGAGCTCGGGCTGCGCTGCGTGGTCGAGACCGGCGCCCGCTACCTGCTGGACCCGCGCCGCAAGCACCATCCGACCCTGGTGAGCGAGGCCGCCGGGGTCCGGGTGGACTTCCTCGCCCGGGCGGTGTGGATCGCCGCCGAACTCGGCGCGGACTGCGTGTCGTTCTGGTCCGGGATCCGGCCGGCCGAGGTCCCGCCGGCCACGGCCGGCGAGCGGCTGCGGGCGGGGATCACCGAGGTGCTGGGGTCTGCGACCGGTACGCTGTCCCGCTCGGCCTGGAGCCCGAACCAGGGATGTTCGTCGCGCACCTGGAGCAGGCGCTCGCCCTGCGCGCCGCCCTGGGCGGGCCGGAGCTGCTCGGCATCACCCTGGACGTCGGACACTGCGTCGCGGTCGAGCCGGTCGACGCCGCGGCCTGCGTGCGCCGGGCCGGTGACCTCCTGGTGAACGTGCAACTCGACGACGCGCGCCCGCTGGTGCATGAACACCTCGAATTCGGAGAAGGGGAACTGGACCTGCCGGGCACGCCGGCCGCGCTGCGCGAGGTCGGCTACCGCGGGGTCGCCGCGGTCGAACTGCCCCGGCACAGCCACGCGGCGCCCGAGACGGCCGCACGGGCCTTCCGGGCGTTGCGTGGCGGTCCGTCAGGCGGCCACCCGGGCGCCGGTGCGGCGCAGCGCCATCCGGGCCGGTAGCACGCTGGCCGCCAGGGCGAGGAGCAGGCACACCCCGATGGTCAGTGCCATGGTGGACCACGGCAGGTTGAGGTTGACGTTGGTGCCGAGCTGCGAGGACAGGCCCGAGCGGATGCCGACCAGGGTGACCACCGCGATCAGCAGCCCGAGCGTCGTGCCGATGCCGACCGCCAGCGCCGATTCGGCGGCGACGATCCGCAGCACCTGGCGCCGGGTGGCGCCGGACAGCCGCAGCACCGCGAAGTCCGCGGCCCGTTCGGCGGTCGCCATCAGCAGCGTGTTGGCGATGGCGAGGCAGGTGTAACCGAGCGACATGCCGATCAGGATGATCAGGAAGATCCGGACCAGGTCGTCGTCCTCGGAGTTGGTGCGGGAGGCGTACTCCGCGGTGCTCAGCGACTGCGCGCCGAGCGGCGCGAGGGTGGACGCGGAGGTGGTGCCGGCGGTGTACACCACCGAGGTGAGCGCCGAGGGGTCGTGCGCCCGGACGGTGCCGGTGGTCAGCAGCACGCTCGACGTCGAGGAGTTGTCGGTGATCTCGGCCACGACCCTGACGTCCACGGTGCGTCCGTCCTCGAAGGTGACCGGGACGCTCCGGCCGGTGGTCCACCCCAGCCAGCTCGCCGTGGATGCCTTGACGACCATGGTGTTGTCGCCCTTCAGGTCGTCCAGGGAGCCCGAGGAGACGGTCATCCTGGTCCGCGCCTTCCGGAACGCGGTGTCGCTCATCCCCACCGCGCCGACGTGGTCGGTGCCGCCCGCGTAGAGCTGGGTGGGCAGCAGCGAGGCGCCGCCCGGCACCGCGGCGACGGCGGCGTCGGACAGTCCGGGCGTCCCCTGCGGGGTGACCACCGAGGTGGCCTCCTGCTTGACGGTCTCCTCCAGGGCGTAGCCGGTGGCCTTCATCTGGAACAGGCCCGCGATCAGCACCGCGAGGCCGACCGTGACCAGGACCGGGGCGGCCGTCGAGGCGGTCCTGCGCACGGCGGTCAGCGAACTCTCCCGGGCCACCATGCTGGTGGCGCCGCGCAGCCCGGCCAGCGGCCACCAGACCGCGCGGACGATCAGCGGGATGACGGCAGGCGCGAACAGGGTGAGCCCGACGATCAGCGCCATCGCGGCGTAGAGGGCATTGTTGATCATGCTGTCGGACTCGCTGTCCGCCGCGACCACGACCAGCCCCAGCCCCAGCACGGTGAAGACGCCGCCGGCGATCCACCGGCCGCGGGTCATCGGCCGGTGCTCGACGGTCGCCTCGCGCAGCGCCTCCAACGGGGCGATCCGGGCCGCCCGGCGGGACGCCGACCAGACCCCGAGCATCGCGACCACCAGCCCCAGGGCGAACGAGCCGAGCAGCGGCAGCGCCTGGAACCGCACGGTGAAGCCGGCCGGCTCCAGACCGCCCTCGACCATCAGCGAGCCCAGGGCGGGCGCCAGCAGCGCGCCGAGCACCACGCCCGTCAGACCGGCCGCCAGGCCGACGCCGAGCGACTCGGCGTACATCATCCGCTTGATCTGGCGCGGGGTGGCACCGATCGTCCGCAGCAGGCCGAACTCGCGCCGCCGCTGGACGATCGCGAACGCGAAGGTCGACGCCACCACGAAGATCGAGACGAAGGCGGTCAGCCCGGCCATCGCGATCAGGATCTGCATGCCGATCCAGCGGGTCTTCTCGGCGCTCCTGGCCTCCAGCTCGGCCAGCGCGTCGCCGTGCAGGACCTTTCCGTCGCCGCCCACCGCGGCGGTCGCCGCGGCGGCGACGGCGGACACGTCCGCGCCCGGCGCGGTGACCAGGCCGATCACCCGGGCCCCGGGCGCAAGGGCCTCGGCGGCGGTGTCGGAGACGTAGAAGGAGGGTGAGGCGACGGTGCCCGAGACGGTGTACGAGGCCGGTCCGGCGGCAGTGAGCAGGGTGACCGCGGAGCCGGGCGCCAGCCCCAGGGAGGCGTCCACGACGACCTGGCGGTCGCCGGTCGGGGCGCTGCCCGAGGCCAGCTGCTCGGGGCCGAAGGCGGCGCTGGACCAGGCGTGTCCGCGCAGCTCCGAGCCCGGGTCGGCGACCGGCTTGCCGTCGATCACGGTCTGGGCGTAGAAGGCGCGGTCCGGTACGGCCTTCGCCACGCCGGGAACGCCGCCGAGCGCCCGCAGCAGTTCGGCGGTGCGCTGCTGGGACCAGGGCTTGCTGGGGGTGAAGGTGCCGTCGGACTGGTCGACGCCCGGACTCTGCACCACGACCTGGGTGGCGGCGTACCGCCGGGGCACCTCCGGTTCGGCGGAGGTGAGGACCAGGGCGGTCATGGTCAGGATCGTCACGCCCAGGCCGAGCGCGACGAAGGTCCCGAGGAAGGACGCCCAGCGCTTGCGGATGGTGGCGAGGCTCAGCATGCCGGTGCCTCCAGGGCGGCCATCCGGCCGGCGATCGTCTCGACGCTGCTGCGGCCGTGCAGCTGCTCCACGATCCGGCCGTCGGCGAGCAGGAGGACGCGGTCGGCGTAGGACGCGGCCGCCGGGTCGTGGGTCACCATGATCACGGTCTGCCGGTGGCGGTCGACGATGCCGCGCAGCAGCCCGAGCACGTCGTGCGAGGTGCGGGTGTCCAGGGCGCCGGTCGGCTCGTCGGCGAACAGCACCGCGGGCTGGGTGATCAGGGCCCGGGCGATCGCGACCCGCTGCTGTTCGCCGCCGGACATCTCGCTCGGCCGGTGCCGGCCGCGGTGGCCGAGCCCGACCTCGGTGAGCGCGGCGGTGAGCTCGGCCCGGTCGGGCCGGCGCCCGGCCAGCCGCAGCGGGAGCGCCACGTTCTGTTCGGCGGTCAGGGCGGAGACCAGGTTGAAGGCCTGGAAGACGAAGCCGACCCGCTCGCGGCGCAGCAGGGTCAGCCGGGTCTCGTCGAGGCCGCTGAGTTCGGTGTCGTCGATGACCACCTTGCCGTCGGTGACCCGGTCAAGACCGGCCGCGCAGTGCAGCAGCGTCGACTTGCCGGAACCGGAGGGGCCCATGACGGCGGTGAACGTGCCGCGGGGGAAGGCGACGGTGACGTCGTCGAGTGCGGTCACGACTTGGGCGCCGGTGCCGTACTGCTTGGTCACGGACCAGAGCTGGACCGTGTCGGTCGAGTTCGTCATGTTCCCAGCCAACCCTTTCGCAGGAGGTGCCCGCAGGGGCGTAGGCGCGAGATCCGGAGTAGAGCTGGCTCTACCCCCCCGCGGTCGCGCCGCCGGCCGCGGAACCGAAGCGGCCGGCCGGGCCTGGAGGCTTCCAGGCCCGGCCGGCAGGTGGTCGCGGGCGTGCGCCGGGCTCAGCGCAGCGCCTCGTCGGGGAGTTCCGCCGCGGCCCAGCTGCCGTAGCGGCGTAGCCCGTAGAGCAGCGGAGTGGGCGGGTGCTCGCGGTAGCGCCGGATCCGCAGCACCCGGCCGAGGTCCAGCGTGTGGTCACCGACCGGCAGGGCCCGGGAAATCCGGCAGTCCGCCGCGGCGGTGGCGTCAGGGGTGTCGGAGGCGGGACGCCCTGGGGGCTGTCCTGACTCCGGAGGTAGTGCCAGCACCCCTTCGGCCGCCGGTGGGAGCGGCTAGGGTCGCAAGGTGATCGTTCGCAACACCCTGGAGGCCCTGGCGCAGCGGCCGTTGGCGTTCCTCGGCTCGTCGTGGCCCTGGCGCTCGCTGGGCTTCCTGCTGTCAGGGGCCGTGGTGGGCGCGGGCGCCGTAGGGCTGGCCGCGTTGCCGGTGCTGCTGTGGGACGGGCTGGGGCCCGGCGCGGTGGCGGTCGTGCTGCCGCTGGTGGCAGTGGCCGGGTGGGCCGCCGCCGGGTACGAGCGGTGGCGGCTGCGGCTGGTGACGCCCGCCCGCGTCGCGTCGGCACCGGAACCGGGCCCCGCCGGCGTGCGGGCGCGGCTGCGGGAACTGGTCAGGGCTCCCGGGACGCTGCGCGACCTCGGCTACGGGCTGGTGTCCCTGCTGCTGCTCTGGTGGATCGACCTCGGACTGACCGCCGTCGGCCTCGGTGCTCCGCTGTTCCTGATCACCGCGCCGTTCCAGCCGACCGCGAACCCCGCCGTCTCCTGGCTCGGCCCCCTCGCCGGGCTCGTGCTCGTCCCCGTCGCGGCCTACCCGGTGGCGGCCTGGGCCGGGGTGCGGGCGGTGACCGCCCAGGCCGTCCTGGAGCCGGCCGAGGACGAGCTGACCCGGGTGGTGGCCTCGCGGGCGCGGCTGGTGGACGCCTACGAGGTGGAGCGCCGCCGGATCGAGCGGGACCTGCACGACGGGGCCCAGCAGCGACTCGTCTCACTGTCCGTCAAACTCGGCCTGGCGGGCCTCGACCTGCCCGAGGACTCGCCCGGCGGGCGGCAGGTGCGGGAGGCCCAGCAGGAGGTCAAGCAGGCGCTGCAGGAACTGCGTGAACTGATCCACGGCATCCACCCGCAGATCCTCACCGACCGGGGACTGGAACCGGCGGTGCGGGACGTCGCGGGCCGCTCGGCGGTGCCCGTGGACGTCGACGTTGAGCTGCCCGGGCGGGCACCCGCCCCGGTCGAGGCCGCCGCGTACTTCGTGGTCTGCGAGGCGCTGGCCAACGTGGTCAAGCACAGCGGCGCCCGGCGGGCGTCCGTGCGCGGCCGGGCGGCGGCGGGCGGGCTGGTCCTGGAGATCCGGGACGACGGGGCCGGCGGCGCCGACCCGGCCGGCGGGACCGGCCTGCTGGGCATCACCGACCGTCTTGCCGTGCTCGACGGCACCCTGTCCCTGCGGTCCCCGGCCGGTGGCCCGACCGTCCTGCGAGTGGAGATCCCGTGCAAGCACTTCGGCTAGTCATCGCGGAGGACTCGGTGCTCCTGCGGGAGGGCCTGGTCTCCCTGCTGGAGCGGTTCGGGCACACCGTGGCCGCCGCCGTCGGCGACGCGCCGGCCCTGGTCGAAGCCGTCCGGGAGCACCGGCCGGACGCCGTCATCGTCGACGTCCGGATGCCCCCGGACAACACCGACGACGGCCTGCGCGCGGCGCGCCGGCTGCGCGCCGAGGACCCGCGCCTGCCCGTCCTGGTGCTCAGCCAGTACGTCTCGCAGGGCTACACGGCGGAACTGATCGCCGCCGGTGACCGCGGGGCGGGCATGGGCTACCTGCTGAAGGACCGGATCGGCGAGGTGCAGGAGTTCGTTTCCGCCCTCACCAGCGTGGTCGAGGGTGGCACGGTGGTCGACCCCGAAGTGGTCCGCCAGCTGCTGACCCGCCGTCACGACCCGCTCCAGCGGCTCAGCCCCAAGGAACGGGAAGTGCTGGGGCTGATCGCAGAGGGCCGTTCCAACGCGGCCATCGCCCGGCGGCTGGTGGTCACCGAGGCGACGGTGTCCAAGCGGATCGCGAGCATCTTCACCAAGCTGGACCTGCCGCAGGCGCCGGACGACCACCGGCGGGTGCTGGCGGTGATCACCTACCTGGGGTCCTGAGGCGCCCGGGGTCCTGAGGGGCCGCGACCCGCTGGCCGCAGCTGTGCGGTGCGGGGGTGCCGGGAGCGCCCGCTGCCTCGCGGAGGGCTTCGACGACGGCGGCCCGCAGCAGCGGGGTGCGGCCCTCGGCGCCCCGGGCCTCGACCGCGCCCACCTGCTCGGCTGGACCACCGACGCCCGCACCGACGAGCACCTCGCCGACTGCCCCGCCCCGGTGGCCGACGTCGGCGCCGACCTGCTGGACCTGCCGCTGGACCTGCCACCGGCCACCCTGAGGCCGGGCACGCCCGCCGACCTCATGGTGGTGACCGGCGCGTGCCTGCCGCAGGTCGTGATCGACCTGCCACCGCGCGAACTCGTGGGCCGCGCGGGCCGGGTGGTCGCCCGCGACGGCCGGTTCACGGGCGGACCCGGGCCGACCCGGGCCGATCCGCCGGGCGGCACCGTCGCGCGAACCCGCCGGACGGGCCCGCCGGACGGGCCTTCGGGCCGGTGGGGCCGGTAGGGCCGGTGCGGCCCGGGTCGGGCCGGTAGGGCCGGGTGGTCCGCGTGGGGGCGGTTCAGCCCGCCGTGCCGACCAGGGCCGCCGGGAGGTAGCCGGAGGTCGTGCCCAGCTCCCAGCCGTGCGCCTGGACGGCGAGCGCGGCGAGGGCGATCGGGACGACCGGGAGCAGGGTGCGGGGCCGGGCCGTGGAGGGCGTGCCGGTCCGGTGGCGGGCGAGGCGGGTGGCGAGCGCCTCCTCGAAGGCCTCCCGGTCGTCCTCCAGCAGGACCCGCAGCAGCATCTGGTCCTGACTCAGCCCGTCCGCCCACGCCGCGCCCGCGGCGTCCAGGGCCGCGGCGGCGGCCGCGCGCTCCCCGGCGTCCGGCTTGCGCAGCGGGACGGGCCCGGGGGCGACCCACGGCGAGCGCTCCGTCTCCACGATGTAGAGGTAGCGGCGGAGGGCGTCCATCCCGGCGAGGTCGGGCGGGCTGGAGACCGAGGTCCGGTCCGAGTGGGGCAGGTGCTCGCGTATCGCGGGTGCGTAGTCGTCGGCGAGCAGCGGGCCGAGCATCCGGTCGCGGTCCCGGAGCAGGCCGCTGATCACGCCCATCGCGAAGGCCTCCACCCAGGTCGCGGCCGTGGGTGCGAAGTCGATCGTGGCGCCGAAGGTGATGTCCTCGCTGTCCAGCGTCTCGCCGATGTACGGGAACGGGACGGTGAAGTCGCCCCGGGGGAAGCAGCCGAGCTGGAGCACGCCGAGCGAGCACTCGGCCGCCGTCCACAGGGCGGCGCGGGCGTCGGCACCGGCGAGCGCCGGGTCCTCCAGGGAGAGGGCGCCGAGGTGGTCGAGCAGTTCCTCGCCCATCGCGCGGACAGACCCGATGGTCAGGTCGTCCTCGATGTCGTACCAGTGGCGGCGGACCCGGCCGTTGACGTCCCCCAGGGCGTCCCGGATCCGCTGCTGGGCCACCGTGTGGCACGCCACTTCCACCACTTGCTGCCGCCTCCCCGTCGGTGCCGCGGACACGTGTTCCGCGATCTTGTGCTGACGGGGGCACGCTAGCAGCGGCCACCGACAATGCGTGCAGTTCAGCGGGGGCGGGCCGCGGTGGTCCCGTGGAGGTGGACCGGCGCGTCGTGAACCGGGGCGGTGAAGGTGAAGGGGATGGCGGACCGGGCGGTGCTCCGGGGGTCCGCGCTGCCCACGCGTGCGCCGCGGAGCGGGTACGCGGCGGAGCCCGGTCCATCGGCCGCGGGCCGTTCCCGGTGTTCCCGGGTTCCCTGTGCTCCGACGCTCCGTCCGGCTGACTCGCCGGGGCCGCCGGGGCCGACGTTGCTGTCGCATAGGGCGGTTCGCGACCGCTCCTCGACCGGGTGCAGTGGTCGGAGGCGGTCGACACCGGGCGGATCGTCGATCACCGAGGGGCTCCGGAGCGCCGAGGGAGTTCCGCCGAGTCGAGCAGGGAGCCCTCCCGGAGGCCGGACGCGACGGGGGATGCGTTGCTGGGTGCCGGGTGTCGAGTGTGGGCGTCAGGGTTGCCGGGCCTCGGGGCCGGAGGGCCGGGCGTCAGGTCGTCGAGTGGACGAACTGCTGATAGCAGGCGACGTCGTACTGGGACGGCGCGCCCGCGGCGCCGTAGGCCTGGCCGCCCTGGCCGCCCTTGCCGCCGTTCGGCCGGCTGCCGGAGCCCGGCTCGTCGAAGGGGGAGCCGGGGGAGGAACTGGTGCGTCCCGGGGCGGATCCGCCGGCCGCCAGGAAGTCCTGGCAGGTCTGGTTCGGCGGCCCCGGCTGGTTCGGGGTGGGGTTCGCGAAGGCAGCGGGCGCGCCACCCAGGCGAAGGAGCCGGCGAGCACCCCGGTGGCGGCGGTGCGGAGCATCGTGCTCCTCGGTCGGGCACGTGCGGTGGGACCGGGCGTCCCCGCGTCCCCGTTCGGGGGTGGGGAGCGGGGCTTCCCGGCGTTCAGACCGCGGGGGCCGCCCGGTGTTCAGGCCGCGGGAGCCGCCCGCTGTTCAGGCGGCAGGAACCGGGGACGGATCGGCGGGCGGTCGGTCCGTCAGAGGCAGTCGGCCCGGTGGGTGGGCCGCCCGTCCAGGACGGTGAGCAGGACGGGGAGGTCGGCGAGTTCGGTGGCCGGGGTGGTGAGCGGGTCGGTGGCCGTCACGGTGAGGTCGGCGCGGTGACCGACGACGAGCCGGCCCGCCGACTGCTCCTCGCCGGCCGCGTGGGCGGCGTTGACGGTCATCGCCCGCAGCGCCTCCAGGGCGGTGAGTGCCTGGCCGGGGTTGTGCGGGGGCTGGTCGAGGTCGCGGGTCGGGCGGCGGTGCCGGGCGCCGGCCATGACGCCCAGCGGCGGGTAGGGGGCGATCGGCCAGTCCGAGCCGAGGACGACGGTGGCCCCCGCGTCCCACAGGTCGCGGCAGCGCCAGGCACGGTCGGCCCGCTCGGTGCCGAGGCGGCGGGACCAGTTGTCGGTGTGGTCGGCCCGGGTGAAGTCGCAGCAGTGGGTGGGCTGCATGGAGGCGGTCACGCCCAGCTCGGCGAAGCGGCGGAGGAGTTCGTCGGGGACGGTCTCGATGTGCTCGATCCGGTGCCGCACGCCCGGGGCTGCCCCGCCCGGCGCCCGCGTGCCCGAGGCCTTCTCGATCGAGTCGAGCGCGTGCCGGACGGCGGCGTCGCCGATCGCGTGGGTGGCGGTCGGCACGCCGGCCCGGTGCAGTTCCCCGATGACGTGGGTGTAGTGCGCCGGGTCGGGCCAGAAGGCGTGGGTGGACTCGCCGTGGCAGTCCGGGCGCTCCAGCCAGGCGGTGCCGTTGTCGATCGTGCCGTCCATGAACAGCTTGACGCCGTCCACCCGCCAGAGCCGCCCGCCCCGGTGCTGCTGCCCGACCAGGGCGCGCAGGCCGTCCGCGTCCACGCCCGGCTGGCACCAGGGGGCGACGCGCAGGCGTAGCGGCAGTTCGCCGGCCCCGTCCAGCTCGGCGTAGAGGTCGAGGCTGTCGCCGTTGGCGTCCATGGCGTGGCCGCCGGTGAGGCCGGCGGCGGCCATGGCGCGCAGCGCGGCGGCGAGGCGCTCGCGGCGCTCGGTGCGGGTGGGCTGCGGGGCGGCGCGCTCGACCAGCTCGCAGGCGGCGTCCTCCAGCAGCAGCCCGGTGGGGCGGCCGTCGGCGTCGCAGACCACCTCGGCCGCCTGGTCGAAGGTGCGCGGGCCGTCCACGCCGGCCAGCTCCAGGGCGCGCGGACTGGCGAGCATGGAGTGGGCGTCGAAGAGCTGGATCAGCGCGGGGACGCCGTCCAGGACGGGCGCGAGCGCGGCGGACTCCACCGGGCGGTCGCCGAAGGCGTTCGGGTCCAGGCCCCAGGCGTGCAGCCAGGCGCCGCGGTCGAGGCGGCGGACCTCGGCGGCGAGGGAGGTGCGGACGGCGTCCAGGTCGGCACAGCCGGAGAGGTCCAGGCCGTGGGTGAGTTCGGCGCCGGTGACCGGGTGCAGGTGGCCGTCGACCAGGCCGGGGGTGACCACGGCGCCCTTGAGGTCGATCACGGTGGTCGCGGGGTCGGCGAGTGCGCGGATCGTGCGGTCGTCGCCGAGGGCGGCGATCCGGCCGTCGACGACGGCGAGCGCGGTCTGCGGGAGGAAGCCGCCGGCGGCGGGGTCGAGCAGGCGGGCGGAGAGGAGGACGAGGGAGGTACGCACTTCGGCTCCAGTGGTCGCGCGGGGTGGGGGAGTCGGGGCGGGGACCGGCCGGTGTCGGTGCCGGGGGCCGGTCGGTGCCGGACCGGGGACCGGTGGACGGCGGGGTTCCGGCGGGGTCAGGGCTGCTCGGTGGCGTCGGTGGTGTCGGCGGCAGTGGGGGTGACGGCGGCAGTGGTGTCGGTGGTGCCGGGAAGCTCTGGGTGCTCGGCGGGCTCCGGGGTGGCCAGGACGCCGTCGGCCAGGCCGAGTTCGCGTTCGGCGGTGGCGGCGGCGAGGCGGGTGACGGCGGACGGGTGGTTGCCCAGCCCGGTGTTGGCGTGGCCCGCCAGGCCGTCGATCACCACGAGGATCCGGACCGCCGTCAGGACCGGCTCCCCGCTGCGGAATTCGCCCTGGTCGACCCCGGCGGCGATGACGCCGCTGAGCCGGCCGCGCCAGTCCTTCTCCTGGGCGAGTACGCGGTCGCGCAGGACGGGGCGGTAGCGGCTGAGGTGGCGGGCGTTGAGCCAGAGCCGGCTCATGTCGTCGTAGTCCGGCCCGGTGGTGCGGGCGAAGAAGCGGGTGAGGTGCTTCAGCGGGGACCCGTCCTGCGGGTCGGCGGGCAGCAGCGTCTCCAGTTCGGCGGTGGCGGCGCTGCCGAAGGCCTCGGCGACGAGGTCCTCCACGGCGGGGAAGTAGTGGCTGATCAGGCCGGGCCGGACGTCGAGCTGCTCGGCGATCCGGCGCAGGGTGATGCACTCCAGGCCCTCGGTGAGGGCGACCTCGGCCGCGGCCCCGACGATCTCTGCCCGCCGGTCGTCGGGCGACTTGCGAACCCTTTTGCGCTGAACGCTTGACGTCATGTGGCGGATGCTATTGAGTGTGCGACCAATAAGCAAGCAGGCGGGCACGACACCCCCCACGGAGGGCCCCCAATGGCGTCCACGCTCCCGGACCACCCCCACACCTCCCCGGACCTCTCCCGACCCGCCGCCACCCCGCACCAGCAGGAGCGGAACGGTCGGGTCGAGGTCCACGGCATCGATCACATCCCCGAAACCGAACGCCGTGGCCGCGCCCGCGAACTGTTCTCCGTCTGGGCGGCGGCCAACGTCAACTACCTCAACCTGGTCGTCGGCGGCGCGCTCGTACTGACCGGCCTCAGCCTCTGGCAGGCCTTCGCGGTGGTCGTCACCGGCAACCTGTTCTGGCTCGGCACCGGCCTGCTGTCCGTCTCCGGGCCGGCCGCCGGCGCGCCCAGCGAGGTCATCACCCGCGCCATGTACGGCGTGCGCGGCAACCGCGTGAACAACGCCGTCACCGGCTGGATGATCTCCGTCTGCTACTTCGCGCTGAACCTCGCCGCGGCCGCCGTCGCCGCCTTCTCACTCGTCGAGCGGGCCGGACTCACCCCCACCACCCCGATCAAGATCGCCATCGTGGTCGCGATCGTCGTGCTCACGCTCACCATCAGCGTGTACGGCCACGCCGTGATCGTCCGGCTCTACCTGCCGATCACCCTCGCGCTCACCGCGGCCTTCGCGGTCGTCGGCTACGCCATCGTCCGGCACGCCGACTTCGGCTGGACCCAACCCGAACCGCTCACCGGCGGTCGGCTGTGGGCTGCGGTCCTCGCCGGCGTCACCCTGATCGCCTCCGGGCCGCTCTCCTACACCACCAGCGCCGACTTCTCCCGCTACCTGCCCGTCAGCACCTCCCCCCGCGCCGTCCTCGGCTGGACGGCTCTCGGCGGCTTCCTGCCCAGCGTCGTGGTCGGCGGCCTCGGCGTGCTCGGCGCCACGGCCGTCGACATGACCGACCCGCAGGCCGCCCTGCAGCGGATCCTGCCCGGCTGGTTCAACCCGGTCTTCCTGCTGTCCCTGGTCATCGGCACCATCGCCGTCAATGCCCTCACCGCTTACAGCGCTGGCCTCGCCCTGCAGGCCGTCGGCATCCGCATCCGACGCACCCTCAGCGTGCTGGTGGACGGCGCGGTCGCGGTCGCGCTGACCCTGTACGCGCTGCTGGTCTCCAACTTCCTCGACACCGTCAGCAACGTCCTCCAGCTGACCGTCGTCCTGCTGGGCCCCAGCACCGCGATCTACGCCACCGACATCCTGCTGCGCCGCAACCGCTACGACGGCCGCGCCCTGGGCGACGAGAGCCCCGACAGTCCCTTCTGGTACCGCGCGGGCTTCAACCCCGCCGGCGCCCTCGCCCTCACCGGCGGCGTGGTCGGCGCGGCCCTCTGCGTGGACACCCTCTACACCGGCCCGGTGGCCGCCCTGACCGGCGTCGACCTGGCCCTGCCCGCGGGCATCGCCGTGGCGGCCGTCGCGTACGCCCTGCTGATGCGGCGCCGCGTGTGACGTGAGCCGGGGCCGGTGGGTCGAGGGGTCGGGCGGGCCGGGCGGGCAGCCCGGCCCGTGGGCCGCCGGAACGGCGGCGGACACGGGTCGTGGACACGGGTCGCGGACATGAGAACGGCAGGGAGATCGCACTCCCTGCCACTTCCAAGCTATAGCGCACCCCGGGGCTTGCGGCAAGGCCCCGGGTGGAGCGCAGAATCGTTGGTCGAGAGGCTGTGACCTGCGGAAACGGGAGTCCTGAAATGCGCGTGTTGTTGACGACATGGGGATCGCGCGGCGATGTCGAACCGCTGGCCGGACTGGCGGCGGCGCTGCAGGGGCTCGGCGCGGAGGTGAGGGTGTGCGCGCCGCCGGACCAGGAGTTCGTGGACCTGCTGGCCCGGATCGGAGTGCCGCTGGTGCCACTCGGTCCGACGGTGTACTCGGTGGTCGCC
>NZ_JBHWCL010000063.1:0-48474 GCF_042735125.1 Kitasatospora sp. NPDC059599
GTACAGGACCGGCGCCCCGGCGCGGTCGAGCACGCCCGCGTCCTTCGGCAGCCGGCCGAGCCGGGGCCGCAGGGTCACCGCGATCACCAGCACCACCGCGCCGACGCAGCGCTGCACGACGGTCCCGGCGATCAGCAGCCAGAACGCCAGGGCGAAGGTGCCGACGGTGACGAGGTGGATCACCCCGGCTGCGGCGGAGGCCAGCAGCCAGTCCCGGCGGGCAGTGGGGGAGCCGCCCCCGGCGGCCTGCTCCTCGTAGAGCCGGTCGGTGCGGGCGACCGCGACCCGCTCGCGCCGGGTGGGCTCGGGGGCGGCGTCCTCGCCGGGCACGAGGTTCCAGTCGCAGGCCGGGCACCAGACGAGGAAGCGCGGGTCGTCGGTCAGGGGGGCGACGCAGCGCGGGCACGGCGAACCGTGGACGGGCCTGTCGGCGGACGCCGCGGTGGGCGCCTCGGGGGAGGTGGACACGGTTGATCATGATGGCGGGCCGGGGCGCCGGTGGCCAGGGGGGTTATTCGTATCGTGACCATGCCCGTTCCCATTCGGGCCGCCCCCAGCTGCCGGGCGGCAGGCGCAGGGTGCGTCCGGACGGTGTGTGGCGGGCTCCGGCGGTCGGGGTGCCGGTGTTGATGGTCGAGGTCGATCGCTCGACCATGGCCCCGGCCGACGTCGCCGCCGTCGATCGGCCTGCCCCGGCTGCGCCGGTCGTCCTGGGGGCCTCGGTCGCTCCGGTCGCTGCTGCGCCGCGCCCCGTGGTCGAGGCCGGTCCGCATGGTGCGCAGGGTGTCCGGGACCGGGTCGTCGGTGAGGCACAGCCAGCCCAGGGCGGCGCTGACGCGGATTTCGGGCGGCCGGGCGGGGTCGGACCAGCAGGCGCGCATCCAGGCGGTGGTCGCTGTGTCCTGGTGTGCGCGGGACAGTTGGGCGATCGCCAGGACCAGGCCCGCGCGGACGGCGGGGTCGTGTTCGAGGAGCAGGCGGGTGTGGACGGCGGCCAGGATGTCGTGGGCGCGTCCGGCGGCGGCCAGGACGTAGGCGGCGGCGAGGCGCACGGCGGGGTCGGGGTCGTCGAGCGCGGGCAGGAGAAGGGCGGTGTCGGCGGTGATCGCCTCCCGGGCGGCCTGCACCGACCAGTTCTGCGGGTAGCCGGTTGGCTCGAAGAGCCAGTCGTCTCCTCTCGACCGGACCGCACTCCCGCATTCCCACTCACACCCCCCCGCTCACGCCATCGCACCATCATCGCAACCGGAACCGACACCAACCGCCGGGCCGGTACCCCGGGGAGCGGGCCCAGGAACAGCCTGTCGGCGACATGATCACGGACTCGCGGATCTCAGTAGCTGTAGCCCTCCTTGCAGAAGCTGGCGGTGACCTTGTGCGGCTTGAAGTCCGGAAGGACCGAGTGAAGGTTGGACACCTCCGGCGCGATGAGCAGCAGGTCGATGACGAGCGCGATCATCAGCAGCGGCTTGAGAGGCTGCGCCGCGGTGTTCTGACCCCGCGCCGCGGCCCACAGCAGCATGGAGAGGAACAGCGCAGCAAGTATGCCGATGGCAGGGCCGGCCCATGCGGCGACCTGTGCGGACACGGGTATCGCGGGGGTGGGAACGCACATCAGTCCGCCGACGTAGTGGCGCTGGGCCCAGAACGCGTAGACGGTGCAGGCCAGTCCGATCGGGACGGTCAGGATCGCCGTGGTGGTGAGCGGCAGCCATCGCGCGTTCGAGGATGAGCGAGCCGGGAGGGTGTTGGAGCTGTAAGCCATCTGACCAGTGCCAATCGGGATCGGGTTGCTTGTGCCCAACTTAGACTCTCGGCCGCGGCCACGATCTTCTCCCCTGCGGGCCGCGAGCCGGCAGACCGTCCCTTCGCCGAGACGGTCCGCCGGAGCGTGCGGGTCTTCGCCCACCGCACCACGACCGCGCACCCGGCGAGGCCTACCACGGCGGCGATGTCGCCGGCGGTGAATCCGGCCCGCGGGTGGGCCGCGGCCGGCGCGGGAATTCCGGCCATGGCGAGGGTGCCCATCGTCCGGATGACCGTCTGGTCGAGTGTCAGCAGCCGGCGCCGGGCGGCCGGTGGGAACTGCGCGAGGTGCGTGGACAGCGCGACCGCCAGGAACGGCGACGACGCCACCGTCCTCGGCAAGGTCGTCGCGGTCCTGCGCTGCCTTTGACGGAGATCGCGGTCCGGCGGATCGGATCCGAGAGTTCCGGTCGGCCGAGCCGCCCGGGGTCGGGGCGTTGCCGCGGCGAGATCCCGGTCTGCCGGATGTCGGCCGACGACGGCCGACCGGGTCAGGGACGGGCGGCGGTGACCAGCCAGGCAGAGGTGCGGAGCCGGACGCCGCCGGGCCCTTCGTACCCGGCGAGTGCGCCGGTCAGCGCGTCCCGGACCTGCCCGGCCGCGCTGGGGCCGTCGGTGCCGGCGGGATCGAGGAGACTCGCCAGGTGCCGCACCGGGCCCGAGCCCAGCAGGTGGTCGGCAGCGTCATCGATGTCGCGACCGAATTGTCCCCGGGCCTCGACGGGTTCGGTGCGCACGTCGGTGAAGGCTGCCTCGGCGAGGACCCGGTGGATCACCGCAGGGTCGGCGAGCGAGAACATCCCCGGCCCCGAGGGGATGCTGACGCCCTGCGCGGGGAGTTGCAGCACGGCGCGTACCGCGTCGAAGACCTGTACCCATTCCGTCCGGGCCGGGTCGGCCATGCAGACGAACGCGATCCGGCCGCCCGGGCGCAGGGCCCGGCCGATGTTGCCGAACGCCGCGACCGGGTCCTCGAAGAACATGATCCCGAAGCGGCTGATCGCGACGTCGAAGCCGGCGGTCGGCAGCGGGTGGATCTGCGCGTCGCCTTGCTCGAACGCGATCCGGTCGATGTCCTCCTCGGCGGCGAGGGCGCGGGCCCGGGCGAGCATCGGGGCGGAGAGGTCCAGACCCAGGGCCGACCCCGGCGTTGCCGCCAGGGCAGCGAGCCGGGTGGTCTGGCCGGCGCCGCAGCCCACGTCCAGCACGCGGTCTGCGGGGCGGATTCCGGCCGCCTCCAGAAGCGGGGCGTCGAACCCCTCGTTGACCGCGTTCCAGCGGTCGTGGTGATCGCTCCAGTGCCGGCCCTCGTCGCCGTTCCAGGCCTCGGACTGCTGGGTGTTGACGAGCTGACGCATGAGATCACTCCTGTCGGACAGCTAGTATGGGCATGTGCCCATATGAAGGTATGGGCACATGCCCATACATGCAACCCTGCCAGGAGGGCCTGATGTCACCACGCGGTGTAGCGATCGTCGATGTGCGGGAACGGCTCTTCGCAGCGGCCGAGCGCGTGCTGGCCCGGGAGGGGACCGCAGGCCTGACCAACCGTGCGGTCACCGCGGAGGCGGACTGCGCGAAGGGCCTGCTGTACAACCACTTCGCCGACCTGGACGACTTCATCGCGCAACTGGTCCTGGACCGCTTCGAGC
Source organism: Kitasatospora sp. NPDC059599 (assembly GCF_042735125.1). Classification (NCBI taxonomy): domain Bacteria; kingdom Bacillati; phylum Actinomycetota; class Actinomycetes; order Kitasatosporales; family Streptomycetaceae; genus Kitasatospora; species Kitasatospora sp. NPDC059599. The sequence continues at coordinate 3,459 of NZ_JBHWCL010000063.1, forward strand.
GGCTCGCCGCCGAGGTTCGCCCCCTCCCGGAGCAGGCCGGACACGGCGACGTACGGGAGAACCTGTTCCGCGTGGCGCTCGCCATGCTCGGCACGCAGGGGCCGGCGCTCACGGCGACGGCGATGTCCAGGCAGGTGGTGGTGGAGCGGGTGCGGCAGGCCTGGGAGGCCGGGGCCCCCGGACCCGGCGCGGTCGAGGACGCGCTCGCCCGCTACCTGGAGGCAGAGCAACGGCTCGGCAGGATCCCCGCACACGCCGACTGCGGAATGCTCGCCCTCGCCCTCGCCGGAACGGTCCACCACCTGCGCATGCACGGCAGCACCCAGTCCGACGACAACCCCCGGCTGATCCACCGCCTGGTCGCCGCGCTCATCGCCGGACCGGACGCACCGGCCCCCTCGGCTTGACAGCCCCTGGCACAGGCGCAGCCGGCAGCGGTGCACCCGCCGCACACCGGATGCCGACGTGCGAGACGGGCGGCCGTCTCGGTCGCTGCGAGCCGGCCCGGGACGCGCGCCACCGCCCACCGGCGACGCTGCGAGCGCCGGCCACGCTCCCCGTGCAGGGCACGCCCATCCGGCGAGCGCGGCGTTCGTCGGTGGGACACCGCGCGCCGGCCGGCAGCACGGAACAGGGAGGCCGGGCCCGGACGGCGGTGCCGGATGTCCCGGTCAGTTCTGTCGGCCGTTGCGGGGGTGGGGGATGTGGGGCAGGAGGTTCCACAGGGGGCGGCCGTCGGCGGCCCAGCGGGCGAGGGCGGTGCGGTCGACGAGGTGGATGCCCTGCTCGGTTCCCCAGCGGTGGGCCTCGCGGGAGAAGCGGCCGTTGGTGACGACGACGGCGAGCTGGGCGTGGTGGGCGCGCTGGTAGGTTCCGGCGAGCGCGTACAGGACTCCGACTCCCACCGGCTTGCCGCTGATCGGGTCCCGTTTGTGCTTGCACTGCACGGCCCAGCGCCGTCCCGTCGGATCCTCGGCGAGCACGTCCACGCTCTGGTCGTTCGCCCTCCCGACCTTGCGCGCACGGCAGCCGTCGCGCTCCAGCAGGTCGCGCACCGCGAACTCGAACGCGTCCGGGGTCATGTGGTCGATCCCGCCCGGGCCGCCGAGCGCCAGGCGCAGCCGGGCGGCGCGCAGCCGGTCCTCGCGGGCGGCCAGGGCCCGGCTCCGCAGGACGACGACGGCGGCGGCGCCGGCCGTGAGGGCGACGGCGACCGGGATCCACCAGTTCGCGGCCAGCCACCGCAGGACAGCGGCCGCGGCACCGAAGGCCAGAAGTGTCAGGAGTCCGTAGGCGAGCCAGGTCGCGTCGTCGCGTCGTGCGGGTCCGCGTCCTCGGCGTCGTCGTGCCGGTGGCCTGCGGCTAGCCATGCGCTGCTCCGGGCCTGATCACGTGGGTGTCCTTCCTGCGGGCCGTCGTACCGGGAGGGGTCAGTGGGTGGCTTCGACGGCGATGCCGACGAGTTGGAGGATGGCGTGGCCCCAGGCGGTGGCGGCGATCAGGACGCCGAAGGTGACGGCGGTGAAGACGGTGAACGCCTCGTCGGTGCGGCTGCGGGCCTCGGTGCGGCGCCGGAGTCGGATGATGATGAGGATCGCGAGGAACGCCGTCGCGCTGATCGTGTACTGCACTGCCCACCCCGGCCCGTATTTGACTCTGTGTGAGGCCTCGGTCACCCGGAGCCTGCTGCATTCGGGTGAGCATGCCAGAGCGGCCACCTCGGCGGGGTCGGTTCTCTGAAATTGGCCGGACGCGAACGAGCGCGAGTTCGCGGCCGTCCGCTCCCCCCAACCGTCCTGCTTTGGTTCGCGCGGCACAGACTCGGTTCCAGGATCTCGTGGCGGCCGGGTCCGTGTCCGACTCGCCTGACCAGAGGCGATGAATTCTCCGGCCCCACAGGATGCGGGGCATGGCCCCGGCCGGGGGCGTTCGGTTCACCGGCCAGGGTCGCGTCCTACCCGCGGCGGAGCTCCAACTCCTCCAGTCCTTGGCGCGCCTGGTCGATCCAGGCCGTGAGCCGGTGCTGACGCGCGATCTGGAGAGCGCGGTCGAAGCAGTTCCTGGCGTCGTCCCACTGGGCGAAGTGAAGGTGGGCGCGGCCGGTGATGACCAGGCAGTCCGCGATGTAGCCGAAGTGTCCGAGGCGCTGCTGGATCGCCAGGGCTTCGCCGAGTGCGGTGAAGGCCTCCTCCCGGCGGTCGAGGGCGCGAAGCGCGTCGCCGAGATTGGCCAGGGTGATGGCGGTGTTGGGAAGGTTTCCGTGCGCGCGCCAGAGTTCGAGCGCACCGCGGAGGTGGGTCTCCGCGGCCGGGAAGTCGCGGGCCGCCAGGAGGGAGAGGGCCATGGTGCTCAGGACGAGGCCTTCGTCGTCGCGTGTGCCGCTCGCGCGTTGCCGCTCCAGGGCCTGCCGGGCGTAGCTCAGAGCCTGTGCGGTCCGGCCCAGCTGGTTGTGTCCGTTGGAGAGATCCGACAGCAGACTTACCGGGACGGATCCGTCGTCGATCTTCTCGAACAGAGCCAGGGCGGTATGCAGGGCTTCGACGGCCTGCTCGGTGCGGTACGCCATGCCGTGGCCGGCGCCGATCCGGCGGAGCAGCCAGGCCTGGCCCTCCAGGTCGTCGTGCCGTTCGGCGATCTGCAGGGCCAGGCGCAGACAGGCGTCCGCTTCGCCGGTCCACCAGTAGTGCCTCACGTATCCCATCAGCCCGATGGCGACGCGCCAGGCGAGGCCAGGGCGGCTGCAGTGCGCGGCCTGCCGGATCGTCTCCTTGATGTGGACGAGCTCCTGTACGCACCACTGCAGGGCTTGTTCCGCGCTGGTGAAGGCGGGCAGTGGGGCCGGGGGAGTTTCGGCTGCGAACGATGCACCGTGACCCTTTTGTATCGCGCGGCTGGCATCGGCCAGTGCCGCCGCGTACCAGCGCATCAGACGGATTCGGGCGGCGTCACGGGTTTCGTGGGTCTCCTCCTCCTCGACGCGTTCGGCGGCGTACTCGCCCAGCAGGTCGTGGAACCGGTACTGCAAGGGCCCGGGACTCTGCAGCAGGTGGACGTCGACCAGTTCTTCGAGCAGGTCTGCCGTCAGCCCGACGGAACGCCCGATGAGCGCGGCGGCGGACTCGACGGTGAACACGAAGCCCGGCCACAGTCCCAGCAGCCGGAATGCCCGGGCGGTTTCGAGCCCCGAGGAGTCGTCGCCGAGGGCGAGATAGCTGGAGGCGAATGTGGCACGCACACCCAGGTGGCCCGCCGACAGCGCCCGCAGCCGGCCGTCGCCCGCAGCCAGGCGCTGTGCCAGTGTCCCCAGGGGCCAGCCCGGCCTCGCGGCGAGACGGGCACCGGTGATCCGCAGCGCCAGGGGATGCCCCGCGCACGCAGCCAGCAGCCGCAGCGCGCCGTCCGGGTCCTGCGCCATCCGGCCCGGGCCGCACAGCGCGGAGAGCAGCGCGCGCTGCTCCTCGACGTCCAGCGGGTCCAGTCCGAACTGCGCGGCGCCGGGCAGCTCGGTGAGGGTGCTGCGGGTGGTGACGAGCACCGCGCAGGGGCCGCTGCCCGGCAGCAGCGGCAGCACCTGCTCGGCGTCGCGCGCGTTGTCGAGGACCAGCAGGACACGCCGGGCGGCCAGGACGGTGCGCAGCAGGGCGGAGCGTTCGTCGGTGTGTTCGGGAATCGGCCGGTTTCGGGTCTCGACCTGGTCCCCGTGGCCGAGACCGGTGAGGAAGCCCGCCAGGACGTCGTGCGGTTCGCGGGGCTCGCCCTTGCCGAAGCCGCGCAGGTCGACGTAGAGCTGCCCGTCGGGGAACAGGTGCCGCACCCGGTGGGCTGCGTGGACGGCGAGGGCGGTCTTGCCGATGCCACCCATGCCGGAGAGGACGAGCACGGCGGGGGAGCCGACGGTGGCGGCAGCCGTCAGACGGTCGGTCAGCTGCCTCAGTTCGTCCGCGCGGCCGGTGAAGTCCGCAGTGTCTGCGGGGAGTTGTGCGGGGGAGGTCGCGGAACTCGCCGCAGTGTCTGCGGCAAGTTGTGCGGGGGAGGTCGCGGAACTCGCCGCGAGCTGCTCGTCGGCGCTGCCGTCATCGTCGGCGGAGCTGTTCGCTGGTTCGTCGGGGACGGCGGCGAACGGTTCGGGTCGCCGGAGAAGCGCGGGGTCGCGAACCAGTACCTGCTGGTGGACGGTTCGCAGGGCCGGTCCCGGGTCGGTGCCCAGTTCTTCGGCAAGCCGGACACGGACCTCCTCGAAGACCGACAAGGCGTCGGCCTGGCGCCCGCCCTGGTAGAGCGCAGTGATCAACTGCACGTGGAACTCCTCGTGCAGCGGATACTCGGCGACCCGACGGGCGAGTTCGGGCACCGCCTCCGCATGCCGCCCCTGACACAGCTCCGCCTCGAACCGCCACTCCAGTACCTGCAGGCGGGCCTGCAGCAGATGCCGCACCTCGGGGTCGAGACCGAGAACAGCGGGCAGGTCGGACAGCGGCTCACCGCGCCAGAGCGCCGCCGCGGCCGCGGTGTGCCGGCTGACGGCCGGCCAGTCCCGCTCCTCGCGGGCGGCCCGGGCACGACCGAGCAACGCTGTGAAGTCCCGGACATCGAGCTCGCCGTCGTCGACCCGCAGCAGATAGCCGTTCGGCACCGAGCGAAGCCTCCCGCCCTCTGCAGCCAGGGCCTGACGCAGCCGCCTCACGTGGTTGTGCAACGACGCGGTCGCACTGGCCGGTTGTTCCTCGCCCCACAGCGCGTTGCGCAGGCTGCCGAGTGAGACCGGCCGGTTGGCCTGGAAGAGCAGTGCGGCGAGCAGCGCCCTGCTCTTGGCGCCGCGCACCTCCAGAGTCCGCTCGCCGTCGTGCACCGTCACGGTACCGAGCAGTCCGAACCTCATCCCTGTGCCCCCGTCGCCCCTGTGTCCCCACAGCCCGTCGCCCCCTGTGCCCCCACAGCCCGTTGCCCCTGTGTCCCCACAGCCCGTCGACCTTCGGCCGACAGCACACGTTGACGATCAGTTAGCCGGATGTTAGGTCCAGTCGAACGGCCCTGGCAAACCGCTCTGCCCGCGGCCCACCGAGCCGGTGAAAAAACCGGGATGACCGCCCTGACCAGCATCGATCCAGGCTCGACGACGCTGCGCGGCCCGTGGCGGCACTCGTTGACGGGTTGTTGTCGTGATGTGCGCGAGCGGCGTCAAGATCGTTGTGTCGGCTCCAGCCACCACCACCGAATCAGGAGTACTCCCTTGCCCGCCAAGACCCCCAAGCTCGTCCGCATAGCCCTCGCCGCCGTCGTCGCGGCCTCCGGAGCGATCGCCACCACGGCCGTCACGACCACCGCCGCCCACGCGGTCGGCACGTCCTCGACCGGCGGCCAGATCACGCGTTCCGAGATCATCGCCCGCGCCCAGTCCTGGGTCGACGAGGGCGTGCCGTACGACCAGGACAGCGACTGGAGCGACAGCAACGGCAAGTACCGCCAGGACTGCTCCGGTCTGGTGTCGATGGCCTGGCACATCGACACCAGCGGCACCAACTACGGTTTCACGACCGAGACGATGGAGCAGTTCGCCACCCAGCTCGGCAGCCTGGACGACCTCAAGCAGGGCGACGCCATCAACAACGTCAGGACGCACACCGTGCTGTTCGACCGGTGGACCGACTCCAGCCACTCCACCGCCATGGTCTACGAGGAGGCGCACAAGGGCACGAACGCCCGGTACCGGGCCATGGACCGCAGCGAAATGACCGCCGGTGGCTTCCTGCCCTTCCGCTACGGCAACGTCCTCGACGTCACGCTCCACTACTCGCAGACGGCGGCGGCGGACTTCACGGGTGACGGGAAGGCGGACATCATCGCCCGGGACGATTCGACCGGGAACCTGATGATGTGGGTGCACAACGCGGGTGCTTCGTACTCCTCGCCCAAGGTGGTGTCGGGTGGTTGGAACTTCTCCGGGACGACGGTGGGTGACTTCAACGGCGACGGGAAGGCGGACATCGTCGCGAAGGGCACGGACGGCAGCCTGTACATGTGGTACGGGAACGGTGACGGCACGTTCGGTGCGCCGCACAAGGTGACGGGTGGTTGGGACTACACGCAGACCGCTGCCGCCGACTTCGACGGGGACGGCAAGGTCGACCTGATCGCCAAGGGCTCGGACGGCAATCTCCGCATGTGGCCGGGCAACGGCGACGGCACCTTCGGTGCACCGCACGTGCAGACCGGCGGCTGGGACTACACGGAGACGCGGGCCGCCGACTTCAACGGCGACGGGAAGGCCGACATCATCGCCCGTGACGCGGGCGGCAACCTGGTGATGTGGCTGCACAACTCCAATGGTTCGTTCGGGGCGCCCCAGCAGATCACCGGCGGTTGGAACTACAGCCAGACGGCCGCCGCCGACATCGACGGCAACGGCAAGGCCGACCTGATCGGCCGTGACGACACCACCGGCAACCTCATGGTGTGGGCCGGCAACGGCGACGGCACCTTCGCCCGCTCCTTCACCCTCACCAGCGGTTGGTAGCACACCTCGTCATCGACTGACGCATCGCCATGCAATCCCTATCGAAGGAAACACAGTTGAAGAAGTCCACTGCAGCGCCCGTCGTCGCCGCATTCGTGACCGCCGCACTGGTGGGGGCCGCCGGGTCGGCGAACGCCGCCTCGCTGAGCACCTGGGACAAGGTCGCCCAGTGCGAGAGCAGCGGCCAGTGGGACATCGTCGATGTCGTCGGTGGAGTCACCTACTACGGTGGTCTGCAGTTCGACAGGGGAACCTGGGAAGCGTACGGGGGCACCGCGTACGCGCCCTACGCCAACCAGGCGACCAAGCAGCAGCAGATCCTGATAGCCGAGAAGGTCCTCGCCAAGCAGGGCGAAGGCGCGTGGCCTCAGTGCGGCCCGAAGTCCGGCCTTGGCGCAGACACCGCGGACCCGTACCCGGGGACGGTCCTCCACTACTCGCAGACGGCGGCGGCGGACTTCACGGGTGACGGGAAGGCGGACATCATCGCCCGGGACGATTCGACCGGGAACCTGATGATGTGGGTGCACAACGCGGGTGCTTCGTACTCCTCGCCCAAGGTGGTGTCGGGTGGCTGGAACTTCTCCGGGACGACGGTGGGTGACTTCAACGGCGACGGGAAGGCGGACATCGTCGCGAAGGGCACGGACGGCAGCCTGGACATGTGGTACGGGAACGGTGACGGCACGTTCGGTGCGCCGCACAAGGTGACGGGTGGTTGGGACTACACGCAGACCGCCGCTGCCGACTTCGACGGGGACGGCAAGGTCGACCTGATCGCCAAGGGCTCGGACGGCAATCTCCGCATGTGGCCGGGCAACGGCGACGGCACCTTCGGTGCACCGCACGTGCAGACCGGCGGCTGGGACTACACGGAGACGCGGGCCGCCGACTTCAACGGCGACGGGAAGGCCGACATCATCGCCCGTGACGCGGGCGGCAACCTGGTGATGTGGCTGCACAACTCCAATGGTTCGTTCGGCGCGCCCCAGCAGATCACCGGCGGCTGGAACTTCAGCCAGACGGCCGCCGCCGACATCGACGGCAACGGCAAGGCCGACCTGATCGGCCGTGACGACACCACCGGCAACCTCATGGTCTGGGCCGGCAACGGCGACGGCACCTTCACCCGCTCCTTCACCCTCACCAGCGGCTGGTAACACACGGTCGGCTGCCTCCCCGGACCGCCGGGGAGGCAGCCGGCCGTACCACTGATCGCCACATCACCTCGAAGGACCGTATGAACATCCTCCGCCGAACACCTCGCGCCGCCGAACGCCCGATCGCGGCGCTGGCGGCGCTGTCCGCCCTGGGCGCCTGCCTGATGTCCCTGGGAGCGGCCCCCGCACTGGCCGCGACCCAGGGCAGCCCGCTCACCGCCCTGTTCGACAACACCGCCGTCACCGCGGACACCGACACCTCGGCCGGTGACCTCGACGGCGACGGCGACACCCTCTCCGCCTCCGACCTCGACGCGGCGGGCTGGTCCCGGAGTGCGCGGATCACCGTCAGCGGCGCCACCTTCTCCCGGGCCGATGTGGATCCCGGCCGCCCGGACAACGTCCTCGCCTCCGGCCAGACCGTCGCGGTCAGCGGCAGCGGCAGCGCGCTGAGCTTCCTGGCCACCGCCGCCAACGGCCCCGTGACCGGCAGCGGAACGGTGCGCTACAGCGACGGAACGAGTAGTGGCTACCGCCTCACCGTGGGCGACTGGGCCCAGGGTGACGCCGCCGAAGCGGCTCTCACCCTCCCGCACCGCAACACCGCCTCCGGCCCGCGGACCGCTGACGCCCGGCTCTACGCGGTCTCAGTCCCGATCGTCCGGGGCAAGGCCGTCACCTCGGTCACCCTGCCGAACGTCGGCGGGGTACTCGGCAGCGGTAGGCCGTCCCTGCACGTCTTCGGCCTTGCCCTGCGCGACACCACGTCCGCCCCCGACGGAAAGACCTGGGAGGCGAGTTGGGCGGCAGCGATGGGTGTGGCCAGTCCCGTGCCGCAGAGCGGCGGCTGGACCGGGCAGACCCTGCGGATGACCGTCCACCCGAACCTCGCGGGGGACACGGTCCGGATCAGACTGACCAACGCCCTCTCACCGTCTCCGGTCACCTTCGGGCACGTCACCCTGGCCGTCCAGGCCGATCACGGAACCCCGAAGGCCACCCCGGTGTCGCTGACCTTCGACGGCTCCCAGCAGACCGTGGTGCCGGCCGGCGGCGAAGTCCACAGCGACCCGATCGCCTTCCCGATCAGCCAGGGCGACAACCTCCTGGTCAGCGTCTACCTGCCCGGACCGGTACGGGTCGCGCCGATGCACGACTGGGCACTGAGCACCTCGTACACCACCGAGCCCGGCGCGGGCGACCACAGCGCCGACGCCGACGCGACCGGGTACCCCGGGCAGTTCCAGTTCTGGACCTTCCTCACGGGTGTCGACGTCGCGAACGACAACGGCGGCGGCACCGTCGTCGCGCTCGGCGACTCCCAAACCGACGGTGGTCACACCGCCGTGGACGCCAACCATCGATGGCCCGACTACTACGCCGCCGACGTTCGCGCCGGCTCACCGAACACAGGCGTGGCCAATGTCGGTCTCTCCGCGAACTCGCTGCTCACCGACACCGCCGGCGGGGCCGGGGTGAGCGCGCTCAACCGCCTCGACCGCGACGTCTTCGCCCAGCCCGACGCCCGGACCCTGGTGCTGTACGAGGGCATCAACGACATCGGTCTGCACAACGCCTCCGCCACCGATCTGATCAGCGGAGTCCGGCAGGTCGCGGCCCGGGCGCACGCCTACGGGATGCGTGTGCTCGTCGCGACCATCCCGCCGTTCGGCGGCAGTACCCACTACAGCGACGCCGGGGAGAACGTCCGGCAGGCCGTCAACGGCTACCTCCGCTCCTCCCACGACGTCGACGGCTGTGCGGATTTCGACCTGGCGGCACGCGATCCGCTGATGCCCAGCCGCCTCCGGGACGGCCTCTACGACCGGAACGACAACCTGCACTTCAACGACACCGGCACCAAGCTCCTCGCCGACACCCTCGCCCGGGGCACCCCTGGCGTCGCCACCGCGATGTCCCAGACCGCGATCGGCGACATCAACGGCGACGGTGTCGCCGACCTCATCGCCCGCGAGGACTCCACCGGCAGCCTGAAGGCCTGGTACGGCAGTGGCGACGGAACCTTCAGCGGCCCTGCCGTCGTCACCGGCGGTTGGCGGGACTTCTCGGAGACGACCCTCGCCGACTTCACCGGCGACGGCCTGGCGGACATCCTCGCCAAGGGCCCGGACAACGTCCTCCACCTCTGGAAGGGCAACGGCGACGGGACCTTCGCCCACCCCGTCCAGGTCACCTCGGGCTGGAACTTCACCCAGACCACCTCCGCCGACTTCGACGGGGACGGCAAGACCGACCTGGTGGCCAAGGGCGCGGACAACAACCTCTACATCTGGCCCGGCCACGGCGACGGCACCTTCGGCTCCCCTTCCAGACTCACCTCGGGCTGGAACTTCACCCAGACCACCTCCGCCGACTTCAACGGCGACGGCCAGGCCGACCTCGTCGCCCGAAGCGCCGACGGCATCCTGTGGATGTGGACCCACAACCCCGGCGGCTCCTTCAACACCCCCGTCAAACTGACCGACGGCTGGACCTACACCCAGACCGTCGCCGGCCGCACCACCAAGGGCGGCAAGGCCGACCTCCTCGCCCGCGACGACTCCACCGGTGTCCTGAAGCGGTGGCCCGGCGACGGCAACACCGGCTTCGTCCGGCCCACCGACCTCACCGCCGGATGGTGACCGCTGAGCTTCCCCGTTGAGCGGGAGGCGGTGACTACCCGCAGGCCGAGGGCGGAGAGCAGGGCCGCGCCGTAGGCCCTGGGCTTGCCTTTCTCCTCCAGGACTCCGTACTCCAGGGTGAACCAGTACGCGTCGCTGATCATCTGCAGCACGTCCGGGTTCTCGATTCGCACCGCCGCCTGCCCGATCAGCCGGTAGAGGTCGGCGAACTGCGGGTGGGCGAGGTGGATGCCGTGGCCGAGGACGTCGTGGATGACATCGGGTTCGGGCGTGTACAGCGGCACCGCCGGGTGGCGGACGAACCGCACCGCGTGGAAGTACCCGCGGGCCATCGACCCGAAGAACCGCTCGTTGGCGACCGCACCACCTGCCAGAGTGAAGTCGAAACCCGTCAGGGCCCGCAGCCGCGCGCCGACCTCGGAGTGCTGCGGGACTCCGTCCGGCGGGCTCGGGGCCCGTTCCCTTGTGCGAGACCGGCCGGCGGTCGAGGACACGTCGCACCAGCAGGCATCCGGTGAAACGTCAGCCGGGCATCAGCGTGGGCCACCAGGACCTCCGAGGTGAGTGAAGTCGGCAAACTCCACTACGCCCGGAGGTCCTCCCGTGATCAACGGCCACCGGCTCCTGTCACCGACGTGTCGACCGAGTACGACTAGGCGGCGAGGGCGACGCGCCTCGGTGCCCGGCGGCGGCCGGAGGAGCCCTGGTTGTCGCGGCCCGCGACAGTCGCGCGGGTGTCACCGGCCGCGTGGGCGGGGCGGTTGCGGCGGTTGCGGCTCGTGGACGGGCTGCGGCGGGGGCGTTCGACGGCGGGGTCGGCGATGACGACGGGCACGCCGGTGGGGATGCGGGCGCCGGTGATGCGGGTCAGGTCCTCGTCGCCGGCGCTGACGCGGGTGGTGACGGGGGTGATGGCGGCCGTGTTCATCAGGCGGGCCATCGCGCGGCGCTGGTTGGGCAGCACCAGCGTGACGACGGTGCCGGACTCGCCGGCCCGGGCGGTGCGTCCGCCGCGGTGCAGGTAGTCCTTGTGGTCTGTCGGCGGGTCGAGATTGACGACCAGGTCGAGCCCGTCGACGTGGATGCCCCGGGCGGCGACGTTGGTCGCGATCAGCGCGGTCACCTCTCCGCTGCGGAACTGCTCCAGGGTGCGGGTGCGCTGGGGCTGGGACTTGCCGCCGTGCAGGGCCGCGGCCTTCACTCCGTTCGCGAGCAGGTCCTCCACCAGGCGGTCCGCGCCGTGCTTGGTGTCGGTGAACATGATCACTCCGCCGTCGCGGGAGGCGATGTGGGCGATCGTGGCGTTCTTGTCGTGGTTCTGCACGTGCAGCACGTGGTGCTCCATGGTGCTGACCGCTCCTGCGGACGGGTCCACCGAGTGGGTGACCGGGTCCTTGAGGAAGCGCCGCACCAGGCGGTCGACGTTGCGGTCCAGGGTGGCGGAGAACAGCATCGTCTGGCCGCCTTCGGCGACCTGGTCGAGGAGTTCCGTGACCTGCGGCAGGAACCCCATGTCGGCCATCTGGTCGGCCTCGTCGAGGACGGTGATGCCGACGCCGTCCAGCTGGCAGTCGCCGCGTTGGATCAGGTCCTTGAGCCGGCCCGGGGTGGCCACCACGACCTCCGCCCCGCGGTTCAGCGCCTGGGCCTGGCGTCGGATCGACGTCCCGCCCACCACGGCCGCCATCCGCAGTCGCACCGCGTGGGCGAACGGAGTGAGGGCGTCGGTGACCTGCTGCGCGAGCTCGCGGGTGGGGACCAGGACGAGGGCCAGCGGGCGGCGCGGTTCGGCGCGCCGGCCGGCGGTGCGGGCCAGCACGGGGAGGCCGAACGCGAGGGTCTTGCCGGACCCGGTGCGGCCCCGTCCGAGGAGGTCCCGTCCGGCCAGCGAGTTCGGCAGCGTCGCGGCCTGGATCGGGAACGGTGCGGTGACGCCGTGCCGGGTCAGGGTGGAGAGCAGTGCCTTGGGCAGGTCCAGTTCGTCGAACGCTTCGACGGCCGGGAGCGCCGGGGTGGTGCTCACCGGCATCGCGAACTCGCCTTGCGGAGTGGAACCCTGGCGGCTGCTACGACCGCGGGCGGGGCGGTCGCCGTAGAACGAGCTGCCGCCGGAGCGGGATCCGTAGGTGCCGCTGGAGCGGGAGGATTCCGAGGAGCGGGAGTCGGCGTTCCGGTACGGGGAGCGACTGGAGCGGTTCATGTGAAACCTTCCTGGGGCGGCACGTCGCGAGGATGCTCCGCAGCGCGGTGCGCCGGCAGGAGGCCGCAAGGGAACGGGCCGAAAGTGTGAGGAACGGGCGTGGACGGTGGAACCGTGCGGCACGTCACCGACGGTCGCCGCTCACCGCGGAGGGCGGGAGCGAAGAACCTCGAACCGTGAGCTGTCACGGCAGGGCGGCGATCCGGACGCGGCGCCGTGCGTCTCGCGTGGGGATGGCCGCCGGTGGCGGAGCCAGGGGCCGGAAACGGCCGGGAAGCGCGTCGTGGCGCAATGCGGAGGGGCCCGCACCGGGCATCATGTACGCGGTGCGGGCCCCTCGCTACCAGGCGGGTGCCGTGGCAGGAACTACAGCGGACGGATGTTCTCGGCCTGCGGGCCCTTCTGGCCCTGCGTGACGTCGAACTCCACCTTCTGGCCCTCGAGCAGCTCACGGAAGCCGTTGGCGTTGATGTTCGAGTAGTGGGCGAAGACGTCAGCGCCGCCACCGTCCTGCTCGATGAAGCCGAAGCCCTTTTCCGCGTTGAACCACTTCACAGTGCCATTAGCCATAAAGAATTCTCCTTCAAGGGGCTGTCCGAAGCGAGCACAGCGCGCGCTTCGAGTCGCCGCGATGAGCACCCACCCGGGGAAGAGCCGGGAAACAAAAAGGCGCCTGCGAAACATCAGCAGGCGCACACAAAGTTCATGGGAACCACTACTGCAACTAGAACGACTCTAGCAGGCCCAGGCCCGCAGCGGGCGGAAATTCCACCCGGACCCTTCCGGACCCCTTCCCCCGGGGCCGCCGGGTGCGGGGCGAGAGGGCCGTCAACACCCTTGCAAAGATGACTGGTTGGGCATGAATACCGCCTCCTGGGAGCCGACCGACCCGCGCTCCCCCGGAAGGGTGAGTCGTGCGGTAGCTGAGCACCCGCCCCCACCACGACAGACCCGCGAAAGCGACGCACCACGCCCACCGGCCCCATCCGGGGGCGCACTGGACGGTTTGCGCAGAATTCCTGTCGCAGCTCCGGAGGCGAGTGCACCGAGAAGACCCGCTCCCGGGTTTTTGGGCGCATACTGCAGGAAATGACGAAACCTGCAGCAGTCCGCCGCGCCCTGCCCACCAGTCCCTTCAAGCCCCCGGCTGAAGCACCGCGCAAGCGCTTCGCAGTCGGCGACCGCGTCACCCACGACACCTACGGCCTCGGCCGGGCCGTCGGCGTCGAAGGAGACAGCGACATCGCGGTACTCGTCGACTTCGGATCGCGGCGGGAACGCATCACCCAGCCCTACGCCACGATGTTCAAACTCTGACCCAGGACGCACGCGGTTCTCCGCCGCGTGCGCCGCACATGGTGCGAGCCCTCCGTGTCGGGTAGCCGTGGTCGGGTGCGGGTGCGGGTGCGGGTGCGGGTGCGGGTTCGTCGCTGTGGCGCTCCAGGCCTGCCGGTCGGCTGATGCCCACGGACGTCCCGGCTGACGGTCGGACCCCCGCGACCCTTGGTCACCCGCACGAGTGAAGGTGGGCGTGGGGCCGGATCACTGGCGGAAGCAGGTCGGGCTTCGGTGCCTAACGTGGTTCGGAAAGTCACCGTCGGTGAGCCGCTCGACCGGCGTCGCCGCGTCCCCAGGGCCAAGAGGTATGTCATGAATCGTTTCATCGTCCTTACCGTCGGCGTGGTTGCCATGGTGGCCACCGCCTCCGGCTGCAGCAGTTCCGGCACCACGGCTTCCTCGACCCCGACTGCGGGCACCAGCACGCCCACGACCGCCACCGGCTCCGCCGCTCCCAGCGGAAGCGTCGCCACGGTGAAAACGGCGAGTTCGCCGTTCGGCCAGATCCTGGTCGACGGTTCCGGTAGGACGTTGTACCTGTTCAAGGCCGACACGGGGACGACCTCGACCTGCAACGGCACCTGTACGCAGAATTGGCCGCCGCAGACCACGACCGGAGCACCCAGCAGCAATGGAGTGACCGCGTCCCTCGTCGGAACGACCACCCGTTCGGACAACTCGACCCAGGTGACCTACAACGGCCACCCGCTGTACCACTTCTTCAAGGACACGAAGCCCGGGGAAACCAACGGCCAGGGCGTCAACGCCTTCGGCGCTTCGTGGTACGTGGTCAGTCCGAGCGGTGACGCGATCACCAGCGCGGCCTCCGCGTCGGCTTCACCGTCGGCCAGCTCCACCGGCGGCGGCAGCTACTGAGACCCGCTCCTGAACCTGTGCAGTTCGAGAGCTCGGCTCACGTGGCTGACCCCTTGCAGGCCCCGCATGAACATGCCTGCCCGGCGCTCGGAATTCGAACGGACCGCAGGCTCGTGGTCGGCTCCCGGGCGTCGGGGGCCTGGGGGCGCCTCGCCCTCTGGTCGACCAGTACCGTGGTCGTCCGCCCCCGCCGTCCCGTGGTCGTCGTACCGGCGGAGCACGACACCCGCCTGCCTGGCCGCCGACTTCGGGCGGCCCATGCTCCGATCAGGTGAGTGCGGCACCGCGGACCAGGAGCAGGCCGACGTCGAGGGTGGCCAGGGCGAGGGTGGCCAGGAAAGGCAGTCGGCTGCGCGGGTCGGACCGTGGCGGTCGCGCGACGGCCAGTGCCAGCGCGCCGGTGAGGGCGAGTGAGGTCAAGCCCGCAGCGCCGAACCGCCCTGACGGCCCGAGGACGAGGACGAACGCCCCGGCGAGCAGCAGCACGGCGGCCAGGACCCTCGCCGGTCGCGGGCCGAGACGCTGGGGCAGGCCGCGGACGTCGGTCGCCAGATCGTCGTCGATGTCGGGCAGGACGTTGGTGACGTGGGCGCCCGTGCCCAGCAGTGCGCCGGCGACCATCACCCATCCGGCCGGCCAGGGATGTCCGGGCAGGGCGAGGGTGACGAAGGCGGGCAGCAGCCCGAAGGCCGCGGCGTAGGGCAGCCACGAGAGCACCGTGCGCTTGACGCCGAGGTTGTACGACCAGGCCGCAGCGACCCCGGCCAGGTGAGCCGTGCCGGCCGCGAGCCCGTTGGCCAGCGACAGCGGAACGCACAGCGCGAGCGCGCACCCGGAGGCGACGGCCGCGGTCCGCGGGCGCACCGTGCCGGCCACCAGTGGCTTGTCACCCCGACCGGTGGCAAGGTCCCGGCGCAGATCGACGCGGTCGTTGCACCAGCCCACCGACAGCTGCCCGGCGAGCACCGCCGAGGCCGCCAGCGCGGTGCCCGCCGGGCTCCGCCCGGAAGCGGCCGCCAGGGCGGTGATCACGGCGGTGACGGCGATCGAGGGGAGGGCGTGGGAGGCGGCCAGCAACCCACGGACCGGGCCGCCCGCGCCGGGACGGGACTGCCCGGCCGCAGGCGTGTGCTGGGCTCCGGCGGTGTGCACGGTCCCATGCTAGATCGGGCAAACCGCCGAATACATTCCATTTCGTGATGAATAGTCAGATAGCCGTAGTCTGGCCGGATGAGCAGAGTCGCCGCCGTCTACGGGGTACTCCCGCCGCACCGGTACGAGCAGGGCGAGATCACCGAGGCCCTCGCGGCGATGTGCCTGCCGCCCGATGGGGACCGCGCAGTGTTGGAACGGCTGCACGCCACCTCCACCGTCGGCACCCGTTACCTGGTCCTGCCGCTGGAGCGCTACCTGGAGCTGGACGGCTTCGGGCAGGCCAACGACCTGTTCGTCGAAGCCGGGCTGGAGCTCGCCGAGCAGGCGCTGACCGGCGCCCTGGCGGCGGCCGGCCTGGCACCCGACGAGGTCGACCTGGTGATCTCCACCTCCGTGACGGGCATCGCCACACCCTCGCTGGAGGCCCGGCTGGCCGGGCGCGTGGGCCTGCGGCCGGACGTGAAGCGCGTGCCGATCTTCGGACTCGGTTGTGTCGCGGGCGCGGCGGGCCTCGCCCGGCTGCACGACTACCTCGAGGGACATCCCGGGCAGGTCGCGGTCCTGCTCTCGGTCGAGCTGTGCTCGCTTACCCTGCAGCGCACCGACACCTCGGTGCAGAACCTGGTGGCCGGTGCGCTGTTCGGCGACGGCGCCGGCGTGCTGGTGGCCGTCGGCCGGCAGCACCCGCGCCACCAGGAGTGGGCGGGTCCGGAGGTGGTGGCCACCCGCAGCCTGCTGTACCCCGGCACCGAACGCGTGCTCGGCTGGGACATCGGCGACACCGGATTCAAGATCGTGCTCGGCGCCGAACTGCCCGAGCTGGTCCGCCTGCACGTCGGCGAGGACGTCAGGGCCTTCCTCGCCGAGCACGACCTGAAGCCGCCGGACGTCACCGGCTGGGTCGCCCATCCGGGCGGGCCCAAGGTGCTTGACGCCCTGGGCGAAGCACTCGGGCTGGACGCGCGGGCGCTGGAGCTGACGCGGCGTTCGCTGTCCCGGGTCGGCAACCTCTCCTCCGCCTCGGTACTGCACATCCTGCGGGACACCCTCGAACTGTGCCCGCCGCCGCCCGGCACGCCCGGTCTGCTCCTCGCCATGGGGCCGGGCTTCTGCTCCGAACTCGTCCTGCTCCGCTGGTAGGTCCATGTGCTCCCTTACACCCTGCTGATCCTCCTGGTAGCCGCCGAACGCCTCGCCGAACTCGCCGTCGCGCGACGCAATGCCGCTTGGAGCCGTGCGCTTGGCGGCGTCGAGTTCGGCCGCAGCCACTACCCCGTGATGGTCCTGCTCCACACCGGGCTGCTGGCCGGCTGCGTGGCCGAGGCCCAGCTCGCCGACCGCCCGTTCCTGCCCGCCCTCGGCTGGCCGATGCTCACCCTGGCAGTCGGCGCCCAGGCACTGCGCTGGTGGTGCATCGGCACGCTGGGGCCGCGCTGGAACACCCGGGTCATCGTGGTACCCGGACTGCCCCTGGTGACCACCGGCCCCTACCGACTGCTCAGCCACCCCAACTACCTCGCCGTCGTCGCCGAAGGGGCCGCTCTGCCCCTCGTCCACAGCGCCTGGCTCACCGCGACCGCCTTCACCCTGCTCAACCTGCCCCTGCTCGCCACCCGGCTGCGCTGCGAGAACGCCGCCCTGGCCGACTGCACCGAGGTGCCAGCGTGATCGACCTGTTGGTTGCCGGCGGCGGGCCCGCCGGCCTCGCCACCGCGATCCACGCCGCCCTGGCCGGGCTCGACGTGCTGGTCGTCGAACCACGGCCGGCCCCGATCGACAAGGCGTGCGGCGAGGGACTGATGCCCGGGGCCGTCCGCGCCCTGGCCGCGCTGGACGTGGCCTTGACCGGCCACCCGATCCACGGCATCCGCTACCTCGACGACCGCTACCGAGCCGAGGGCAGGTTCCGACACGGAGCAGGGATGGGCGTACGGCGGACCGTCCTGCACGCGGCGCTGTCCCGCCGGGCGGCCGAGCTCGGCGTGCCGACGCTGCAGAGGAAGGTCACCGCCGTCCACCAGGACGGCGACAGCGTCACCGCCGCCGGTCTCACCGCCCGCTACCTGGTTGCCGCAGACGGCCTGCACTCGACCATCAGGCGGCAGCTGGGCCTGGAACGCACCGACCCGCGACCACCGCGCCACGGGTTGCGGCGGCACTTCGCGGTGGCGCCCTGGACCGACTGCGTGGAAGTCCACTGGTCCGCACTCGGCGAGGCCTACGTCACCCCGCTGGGCCCGGACCTGATCGGCGTCGCCATCCTGACCGGCGAGCGGATGCCGTTCGACGCGCTGCTGCCCGCGTTCCCCGCACTCCTTCACCACCTCGCCTCCCAGGCCGCCTCGGCCGTCCGGGGCGCCGGACCGATGCGCCGGCGGGTCGGGGCCAGGGTGGCCGGGCGCGTCCTCCTGGTCGGCGACGCCGCCGGCTACATCGACGCACTCACCGGAGAGGGCATCTCGCTCTCCCTCGCCGGTGCCGCCCACCTGGTGCGCTGCGTACACGCCGGCCGACCGCAGGAGTACGAGCAGGCGTGGCGGCGGGCCACCTTCAATCACCACCTGCTCACCGGCGCGCTGGTACGCATCCGCGCCAGCCCGCTACTGGCCCCGCGAATCGTCCCACTGGCCAGCCGCGCTCCTGCGCTCTTCACTGCCCTGGTCAATCGCCTCGCCTGACCGCAACGACGGTGCCGCACAGGGCAGTGCCACCGCCACGCAAGCAGCCCGCGTCACCCTCGTGGACCACTCGGCAGCTGACGGACTCGCGAGGGCCGTCACCACGACGACACGCGGGCTCGACCGAGCCTCCGACGTCCGACACCGACGCTGGGCCGCCCGCCCGCCCGCCCGTCGGCGTCCGGCCGGGTCTCCCGTTGTCTGCCCTGTCCACGGAGCAGTCCCACGCATTCAGTCCTCTGCAGGACGAGATGACGGCTTCCGCGACGAGCAGTGCGCGGGTGTGACGTTGGGGTTGGCCGTGTAGTCGAAGTCGGACAGCCACTTCGAGCGTGGGAAGCCGGCCGCGCGGACGCGCCAACCGGGTGCTTTCCGCGCCCGTTCGACAGACAAGCAGAACGGGCTGAACCGCTGTTCCGGGTTCTGACCGAGCGCGAGGTGAAGAACAGCGTCGCCATCGCCTCCAACGAATCGTTCGGCAAAGTGCACATGTCCCGGCGAACCCGTGCGAGGCGCCGCCGAAACCTCACGGGTTCGACCTGCGTACGGTCCGGAAGTCTTGGTACTCGTCGCAGACGATGCCCTGGTTGACCCAGCGCTCGGGGTCAGCGGCGAGATCGCGCTCTGCCAGCTGGAGTGCGTCCTCAGGGGTGGGCAGAACAGCGATCTCCCGGCCCCACGTCTCGTCCTCGGGATCCAGGGGTGGGAACTCGGTGATGTCGAGAAAGGTGTCGGTGCCGACGTCCTCGACTTCGCTCAGGTAGACGGTGATGCCCGTAGAGCCGGGGCTGAGGGCGATCCAGCGCAGGCCGGGGCCGGAGTCGCTTTCGATGGCGCCCAGGAACTGCTCGATCTGCCTCCCGCGTCGGAGGGCGCCGAGGGCCAAGGCGGGGGCAAGGTGTCGCATGTCAGTTCCTCTGCTGGTGCTGGTCGGGCAGACGAGTCGGATCGATGTGATCAGCAAGGTAGATGAGGGTGGCCTGCGGGTCCATGCCGAAGGCGGCGGCGACCGGCTTGGGGTCCATGGTGTCGACGAGGTCGACCAGACGGGTGCCGCGGACCATCCGTGGTGGGTAGCCGCAGTCGCGTCCGGCGCGGTGCCGGCCTTGTCGAGGGTGTCGGCGTCGGCCTTGACGACATGGACCTCCCAGGGCTCCTTGCCGGGGCCGGCGACCCAGACCTTGTCCTGGAGCGCGTAGCAGCAGGAGGTGTCGTTCTCCTCGAAGGTGGCCAGGCCGGTGTCCTTGAGGCGGGTGGCGGCGGCGGTGACCTGCTCGCTGCTCTCGATTTCGACGCCGAGGTGGTCGAGGCGGGTGTCCTCGCCCGGCTCGCCCTCGATGAGGACGAGCTTGAGCGGCGGGGTGGCGATGGCGAAGTTCGCATAGCCGGGCCGGCGCTTGGCGGCCGCGGTGCCGAAGAGCTTGGAGTAGGAGGCGCTCATGTCGGCCGGGCCGGTACTTCCGAGCGGACGACGGCCGGCCGTGATCGCCTTGATCCTCTTGTTCGCAGGCTTCACGACCCCCGTCAACCTGAGGATCCTCGGCCTCGGCCGGTGGTCGGCCCGCGGGGCGACCACTTCGAGCCGGTGGAACGGTGCCCGGAGCGGCGGGCTTGAGGCATTGGTCCGAGGTCCGGTTCCGGGTCGGGGTTGTCGGCCGCTGCTCGACGGTCCACGCCGCCCGGCACCGGACCGCGGACCGATTTCCGGGTCAGCCGGTGTGGGTGAACTCGTCGACCGGGACGGTGGGAGACAGGTAGCCGTTCACCCGTACCCGGACGTCGATGGTCTTGGGCTGGAGGGGATCCGGCAAGGGCACCGTCGCCTTGATCTGGGTCGGCGAGACCCCCGTGACGGTTGCGGTGCGGCTGCCGAAGTACACGGTGGGCGTGGTGCCGAAACCCACGCCGTTGACGGTGACGGTGTTTCCGAGCTTCCCGCTGTCCGGGACGATGCCGGTGACCACCACGGGCTCCGGGCCGCCGTAGGCGAACTGCCCGAACGGCACGGCCGGGGAGGTGCCCAGGTCGTTGGTGACCCGGACATCGACGACGCCGACCCCGTCGGGCGCGATCGCGGTGATCTGGGTGTCACTGACGAGGTTGGGCGGCACGCACGGGACGGTACCGAAGTCGACCATGCTCTCCGAGTCGAAGCCGCTGCCCGTGATGGTGATCAGGGTGCCCGGGGCACCGACACGGGGGCTGATGCTGTCGACCACCGGCGCGGGAGCCGGTACGGGGGAGTTCAGCAGCTTCAGGTAGGTCGAGTTGGAGTGCTGGAAGGCGACCTGGGCCAGGAAGTCCTGGGTCGTGCTCTTGAGCACCTTGGGGTCGTAGGCCTTGTAGTCCGCGTTCAGCGGGGAGAAGGCGGTGGTCGGCTGGACGTACTCGTTGGTCCCGCTGAGGCCCTTGATCACCGTGAGGAGGTCCTTGACGGCCGGGGGCGCGACCGGACCGGGGGACGGGTACCACTGCTTGGCGGTGTCGAGACCGGCCCAGGCCAGCGGCACGAGGTCGTACTTGTTGACGTAGCCCTGGTACAGGGCCCACTTCACGGAGTTGAAGCGGTCGGCGAAGTCCTTCAGACCGGCGGTGGGGGCGGCGAAGGTGCTCACGGCGAACTGCGGCGAGTCGTTCCAGGTCTGGGCCTGCAGGTACAGCGCGAGCATGGTCGCGATGCAGCCGCCCAGGCTGTGACCGACCACGTAGACCGTCGCCCCCTGGGCGGGCTTGAGCAGGGAGGTGAGCGCCTCCACGAGGCCGGAACCGGCCGCCGAGGACTCGTCGGTCATGGCGACGACCTGGGTGAACGCCGTCATGGCCCCCTTCGAGACGGAGACCGGCGACGGCCCGCCGACCGTGAACGGGACCACCGTGCCGACGTCGAGGTCCTCGACCGTGTCGATCGCGTTGCCGACCGTCCCGCGGACGACCACGGCGAACTGGCTCGACGGACCCTTCGCGATGTACGCCATGTTGGCGTTGTCCGGGCTCAGCCCGAGCCAGGCCAGCTCCCAGTTGCCCTGCGTCGCCAGGGTCTTGTCGGAGAGCTGCTGGACGATGCCGTCGGAGATGCGCTGCTTCTGCACCGCCAGGGTCTCCCCGGACGGACGCGGGGCCGCCCCGGTCGCCGCGATCGCGGCCAGGGTCATGGTCACACCGGGCGGCAGCGCGCTCGGGTCTTCCGTCATGATCACTCCTCGGGTGTTCTGCTCGGTCGTCGAACAGGCCAGATAGGTCGTGTCCAATGTATTTTCTGGCGTGAACACCTGAGCGCATATCGGCTCCGCGACTTCCCGGTGTCGACCGGTAGCCGGTCGGACTCGGGGCCGTTCTCCACGACTGACCCGACCGGACGCGCCGGCCCCCGACGTGGCGTCCGGTGTCTTCGCGCTCGACGACAAGGACGTCGAGGCCATCGGCGACGAGCTGGGCCCGGTCCTGCCTCCGGGCGCCCGGGTGGAGGCGTGGCACACCTACGGCGGCGACCTGGAGCTCCGAGCCCTGGGCGACTTCGCCGAGATCCTGGAGATCGCCTGCAACGAGGCCGGAGTCGACCACGAGGACGGCCGGGCCGCGCTTGCCGAGCACACCACGTCCCAGGACGTCGTGGCCGCCCTCGTCAAGGACCTCACGGCCAAGTCTCCCCAGGCAGGACCTCGGCAAGATCGCGGCGGAGCTGGAGAAGTTCGCCCCGCTTCTGGACGGCGAGCCGGACGACGACCAGTACGACGCCCTGGTGCACCGGCTGTCGAAGTTCTTCTACTTCTCCACCGACGAGATGCTCCCCGGTGAGTGCGACCTGACCGCGCTCGTGGCTCGGGCGAAGGCCGACACCGCCAAGGACGGCGACCACACCATGCTCACCGGATCGAGGGCGGCAACGACCTGCCTCTCGCGGCGGCCCGCGACGCCAACACCGCCGCCCGCGTGCGGAAGCTGCTCGCCGGGATGTGACTGAGTGTTTCGTCCCCACTCCGGGGTTCGGGTTCCGCGCCAGGTGGGGGTGGCTCCGCCGGTGAGGCGGCGGGTCATGAGGTCGATCATCGCGACGTGGATCACGGCCTCGGAGCGGGCCGGGAGGGCTTCGTAGTCGCGGGAGAGGCCTCGGTCGTGCATGAGCCAGCCGGTTGGTGCGCTCGACGACCCAGCGACGGGGCTGGATGCGAATCCCCTGGTGATGGGGTCGCGGCGGACGATCTCGACGTCGATGCCCAGGGTGGCGCGGTGTTCGACGACGGCGTTCTTGTAGCCGTGTCGGCCCAGGCCTTGCGGACGGTGGGGTGCTCGGCGGCGATCGTGGTCAGCGAGTGCAGGATGATCGGCGCGAAGGCGTTGAGCTGGAGCTGCCCGGCCTCGGCGGCCATGGTGACGTCGTTGCCGATCACCTCGGGGGCGACCTGGTTGACGGCTTCGGGGATCACCGGGTTGACCTTGCCGGGCATGATGCTCGAACCGGCCTGCACCGGCGGCAGGTTGATCTCGCCGAGGCCCGCGCGCGGCCCGGAGGACAGCAGGCGTGGGTCATGGCAGGTCGTGGAGAGCTTGACGGCGATGCGCTTGAGCACGCCGGACATCTGGACGAACGCGCCGCAGTCCTGGGTGGCTTCGACCAGGTCGGCGGCGGTGACCAGGGGCAGCCCGGTGATGTCGGCGAGGTGGCCCGGGCGGATTCGGCGTAGCCGGCGGGGAGTTGAGCCCCCGTGCCGATCGCGGCGGCGGCCTCCTTCACGGCGGCCGGGGCGTCGATCAGGTGCGGATACGCGGAGACGGGCGTGCCCGTGATGGGGAAGTTCTCCATGGCGCGCAGGGTGCGGACGCCCCAGTACGCGTCGGCGGGGACGTTGCGGTCCCCGAGCAGGTCGTGTTCGCTGCGGGTGGCGGCGACCGCTGAGCTTCCCCGTTGAGCGGGAGGTGGTGACTACCCGCAGGCCGAGGGTGTCGACCACGGCATGTCGTTCGCGGCCATGGATCGGTTTGCCGCCGTCGAAGCCGCGGCTGTCATGGCCGACGACGGCGTCGTACCAGGTCGTCGACCGCGTCGGCCGGGGCGGCTTCGAAGGACCGCGCCTCGGTGGCGGTCTCTGCCAGGACGTCCTCGTCCGGGCCGTCGAAGGCTCCCGTCGCGGCTCGGCGCGCTGCTCGAACTCCTCCGGGACGGTGCGCAGTTCGGCGTCGACGGTGGCCGGTGACTACGAGGGCGGTGTTCGGGGAGGGCCGGCGGTGCCGGTCAGGACCCGGTCGGCGCCGGGGTCGAGCGCGCGTCGGGTCCGGCCGGGCCGCGGTCCCGGCGCTGCCGCGGATCACCGTCCGGGTCGGTGGCGGCGTGCGGTCCGACCGGCTCGGCGCCGGCCGGGAAGCCGAGACCTCGTGGGTCTGCACCACGTGTGACACTCCGCCAGGACCCCGGCCGAGCCACCCGGCCGGCCGGGGCATCCTCGAAACCGACACCGGTGCCCGTCGGATGCGCGGCGGCGAGGTCGGGCGGTGTGTTGCCTCCGTCCAGCAGGATGGACCACTGCTGTGCGGTGGGAGCCGGATCGGTGCGCCGACGGTGGGGGATCCCCCGGCTTTGGAGATCGCCCCCATCAGCGGGGGTCCGACCGCTCAGCGGGGGTCCGACCGCCTGGCGGCGGACGTTCCGTGAACACGGGCGACGCGACCCCGGGCTTGTCCTCCTGACCGCTCGGGTCCGAGGTTTCTCCTTGCCCGCTCGGTGGCCCGGACGGCAGTGACCCGCCTCCGAAGCCCTTCGGCGTCGCGGTGGCCGTCCTCAGTCCGAGCGCGGGACCGCGGGTGAACCGGCCGGACCGTGCGACGTCGAGCGTGTGAAGGTGCGGCGGTAGGCGGTGGGGGTGGTGTCCAGGGAGCGCCGGAAGTGCAGCCGCAGGTTGGCTGCCGTGCCCAGCCCGCAGTCCCGCGCCACCTGGTCCACCGAGCGGTCCGTGGTTTCCAGCATTTCCCGCGCCCGGCCGAGCCGGGCGTTGAGCAGCCACTGCAACGGGGTCGTGCCCGTCTCCTCGGTGAACCGGCGCATGAAGGTGCGCTGCGAGAGGCCCGCGTGCCGGGCGAGCACGCGCAGTGTGAGCGGCTCGCCGAGCCGTTGCAGGGCCCAGCCCCGGGTACCGGAGAGCGACGCCTCACCGGCCACCGCGACGGGAGCCGGCACGTACTGGGCCTGCCCACCGTCCCGGTGCGGGGCGGCGACCAGACCGCGGGCGATCTGGTTGGCCACCTCCGCCCCGAGGTCGCGGCGCACGATGTGCAGGCACAGGTCGATGCCGCAGCACACCCCGGCCGACGTGAGCACCTCGCCCTCGTCGACGTAGAGCACGTCGCGGTCGACCGTGACGGCCGGGAAGCCCCGCTCGAACTCGTCGATGTGCTTCCAGTGGGTCGTGGCGTGCAGCCCGTCCAGCACGCCCGCCGCGGCCAGCGCGAAGGCGCCCGTGCAGATCGATACCACGCGCCCGCCCCGGCCGCGGGCCTCGGCCAGTACGTCGAGCACGGCGTCCGGCAACGGGAGGAGCGGTTCGAACCCCGGTACGACCACGGTGTCGGCGGCGCGCACCTGCTCCAGACCCCCGTCGGCGAGCAGGGCGAAACCCGCGCTGGTGGCCACCTGCGCAGCCGGCGCGCACAGGGTCATCTCGTAGGGGGTCTCCGGCCGGGTGGTGAAGATCTGCGCCGGGATCGCCAGGTCGAGCGGGGTGACCCCGTCCAGCGCCAGGACCGCGACTCGATGCACTGCCATGGCAAGATTCTAGCGAAGTATGGAAATTTTGCCTCTCACCAGGTCAGGGGGGTCGCGGCCAGGCTGAAGACATGACCGGACCCACCCACGAGACGATCGCCGACCTGATCACGCTGCCCGGCACACCGCTTGCCGACGCCGTCGTGAACCTCATCCGGCCGGTGGAAACGCCGTCCGTCTTCAACCACAGCATCCGCAGTTACCTGTTCGCCCGGCTGGTGGCCGACCGCCTCGGCCTGGCCGCCGGCCACGACTACCAGGACGACCTGTTGTTCGCCGCGTGCGCGATGCACGACCTCGGCGTGGCATCGGACGGCCCGCACAGCCAGCGGTTCGAGGTCGAAGGCGCCGACCGGGCCGCCGCGTTCCTGACCGACCGCGGGGTACCCGCCGCCGACGCCGACCAGGTCTGGCAGGCCATCGCCCTGCACACCTCCCCGGGCATCGCGGAACGCCGCGGCACGCTGTGCCTGCTCGTCCGCGAGGGCGTCGCCCTCGACTTCGGCCGCTCACCGGGCGCCGACCACCTCGACGCCGTCACCGACGAGCAGGCCGACACCGTGCACGCCGCCTACCCGCGGCTGGACATGATCCGCGCCCTCACCGACGCGATCGTCGCGCAGGCCGCGAAGGACCCGAAGAACGCACCCCGGTACACGACCCCCGGCGAACTCCTCCGCGAACGCGAGACCTTCGGCCGGACCCGGCTGGAGCACACCGGCCGTTCGTCCCGCTGGCGCGACTGACTCCACGGAAACCCGCTACCCCCGTCAACAAGGAAGAGGAAACACCGCAATGACCGTCCACACCGTCGAGGTCCCCGAGGACAACGCCGTCTTCGGGCAAACCACCAGCGCCTTCGCGAGTTTCGGCTACTCCGCCGCGGTCCGCGCTCACGGCCTCCTGTTCATCGCCGGAACGATCGGTCGCCGCGCCGACGGAACCATCCCGGACACCATCGAAGAGCAGACCGAGATCGCCCTCCGGAAGATCGAGGAGATCCTTCGGCTGGAGGGCCTCGACACGTCCGCCCTCGTCGACGTCACCAGCTACCACGTCGACATCCACCGGCACCTCCCCGGCTTCATCGAGACCAAACAGCGCCTCGTCGAAGCCCCCTACCCGACCTGGACGATCATCGGGGTCAGCGGCCTCGCCAGCCCGGGACTCCTCGTCGAGATCCGCGCGACCGCCGCGTACCCCGACGCATCCCGGTAGACCGCTGCTCCTGGGCCCGCTCCCCCCGGGCCCAGGAGCAGCCGTCCCGGGCGCCACACTCCAGCGCCTGCCCGGGCTCCTCCTACCTCGCGTGGGACTCGTGCACCTCGGGCTCCTACACCGAAGCCCACATCACCACCACCAACTGGACCAGGGCCAACGGCCTCATCGAGGTACGGAACTCCTCCGGCGGCTCCTCCCGGTACGGACCGGCATCTCCGACGGTGGTGTGGGACGGGACGGCCTGGTGGGACTCGTTCCACCCCGGCGCGAGCAAGCCGTCGATCCACTCCTACCCCCCAACGACCGCCTGTACTACGGGATCGCCGAGTTCAGCGGCTGTTCCCGGGAGGGACACACGCCGGAGTGGAACCTCTCGAACGGCTCGGTCGTCGACAGCGGCCAGGACATGGTGTGTGAACGAGCCACAGTGAACCCCGCAACGGTCTCCCGGTGCCTGCCGTGCCCCGGCCCGGGCACCGGGACCGCTGCGCGCACGCCAGAGCCCACAGTCCGCGCGCCGGACGCTGCCCGGCCGGTCAAGTGACCGTCGCCCGCCCTCCACGTCCGAAAGGCCGCGGGGTGGGGCGGTTTCGGCTGGCGTGGGTTGTCGGAGGCCGAGTGCAGGATACGGGTCATGTCCTCACACGAGATCTCCGCCACGGCGGGCCCGGACCCGACCGCCGTGGTTCGCAGCACCGACTGGGCGGCGCTCGCCCACGCCTACGGCCCGGCCGTCACCACGGCGGACGACCTGCTCGGGCTGCTGCAGGAGGATCCCGAGGTCCAGGCGGAGTCGTTGGGCCGGCTGGAGATGTCGGTTCTCCATCAGGGCTCGCTCTACTCCGCGACCGCGCCCGCGGCCCTGTTCATCGCCGGGATCCTCCCCGATCCGTGCACGCTGGCCGTCCACGAGAGCTTCTTCCCCTGGGACGACCGCCGGCGGCCGCTGAGGGCGGCGTTGCTGGACTGGCTCGGTCAGTTCGCCGAGTCCGCGGCCTGGGACGACGAGGACCTCGCCGATCCACAAGACACGGACGAGGCGGAGGAGTTGGAGGCCGTGCACGCCTGCCGGGCCGTCCGGCCACAGATCCTCGATGCCGCCCTGCGCTTCCTCGACGACCAGGACGAGACGGTCCGCGAGGCCGCGCTCGGCGCCGTCACACACCTCCTCACAGCCGACGACCTCGCCGACCGCATACCCGCCGCCGCGGACCGCCTGGAACACATCGCCCGCAACCGGGGACGACGCCGCGAACGCGCGGGCACACTCCTCACCCTGGCCCACTGGGGACGGGACACCGCACCGCTGCTCACCGACGACGACCCGGCCGTGCGCACCTGCGCCGCGCTCGGCACCGCGGACCCCTCGGCGGCCGGCGTCCTGCTGGCCGCGCTCACCGATCCCGTGGCGGTGGACAGCTGGTTCGAGGAGCCGCTGCCGCAGACCGACGGCCGCTTCCGCTTCACCGTCCTGCGGGCACTGCTCGACCGCGCCGAGGACTTCGAGCAGATCCTGCCCGCCGCCCTCGCCCTCGTCCCGCTGTGCAGCCAGCACACCGTCGACCGGGATTGGGGCCCGCTGCTCGCCCTCGCCTTCCCCGAGCCCCACACACCCGCGACCCCGCTGACACACGCGCAGAATGCCCTTCTGGCAGCCCTGGTGGACCAGGACCGGTGCTGGGGGCCGATCGCCAACCGGGACGCCTGGCTGCGTTCGGCCGGCCTGCCCGCAGACCGCAGGGACCTGCGAGCCCTCGTACACAGCGCACGGGACCGAACCACAGCGTCCTGACGACACGACCGACCGGCCGCCTGCACCCGTGCCCGGCCGGGCACGGGTGCTCGGCGGAACTCGGTCACCTGGCAGCGGGCAGGGCCTTCGCGACCCGGCGATCCGGATACCCGGCGACCCGGATGCCCGCTGACGGTGACCGCGCCGCCCGGCGGCGACTGTTCAGCCGGTGCAGGCGTAGTCGAAGGTGGCCGATCCGCTGAGCTGCTGCGGGGTCAGGATCTCGACGGTGGCGGTCGCACGCAGGGTGCCCGGGCCGTCGAAGGTCCAGCGCAGGACCAGGTCCACCCGGCGTTCGCCGGACTGCACCGGCTGCACGAGTTCGCCGGAGGACGTTCCGTCGCTGCGCAGCCAGCGGTAGTGGATGGTGCCGGGGTTGCCGTTCGTGGTGACCGTGGCGGTGAGGACGGCCGTTCCACCGCAGGTCGGTCCGGCCGCCGGGGCGGCGGTGACGGAGACGCCGGTGAGGCCGAGCGGTGGATCTGCGCGGCAGCGGGTGAGCAGCACGGCCAGCAGGACGAGCAGGACGGCGGCCCAGACCAGCCAGCCGAAGGCCCGGCGTCGGCGGGCCGGCGGTACCGGGTCGCCGGCCGGCGCTTCGCCGCGCCACACCGCGGCGGCCTGCGGTGGTACGCCGGGGCCGAAGCGGCGCAGCTCCGGCGCCGGTGCGGGAGGTGCGGGAGGTGCGGGAGGTGCGGGAGGTGCGGGAGGTGCGGGGGTCGGCGGGGTGGGGGCGGGGGTGGAGTCCCAGACGGTCGGGTCGAGGAAGGTGGCGCTCTCGTGGTCCTCCCCCGTGGGTGCCTGGGGCGGCTGCACGGGGGTGGGCCGGGCGGGGGTGGAGTCCCAGGCGGTGGGGTCGAGGAAGGTGGCGCTCTCGTGGTCGTCCGGGGCGGGTCCGCCGCGGTCGGACGGCGCGGTGCGGCCGGGCGCGCCCGGGGCGAGGCGTTCGGTCGGGTCCTGGTCGGGTGTGGATCCTGACGGGGGCACGGGTGGACCTCCTGGGGCGGTGGGGTGCGGATCAGCCGGGCTCGTGGCAGGAGGGGGAGTACAGCTCCCGGTAGGCCGTCGGGGTGCTCCCGGCTGCGGGTGTGGTGGACACCCGGACGCCCCACTGGAGGCGGCTGTCACCGGTGCCGAACTGGTGGTGGACGGTCAGGGTGGTGCGGCCGGTGCCGAGTTTCACGGTGTCGGTGGCGACGGTCTCGCTCGGGAACTGGGGGGCCGAGTTGTGCATCCAGCTGAGGACGAGCGTGGCGCCGGGCGGGCCGGAGGTGACCACGGTGACGGTGGCCTGGATGCCGTAGCCGCCGTCGCAGGCGATCGAGTCGACGTTCACCGACGCCACCCGGACCGGCGGCGGGGTGGTGGGCGGTGTGCTGGTAGGGGGCGTGGTGGGCGGGGTGGAGCGGCTCGCAGGAGGGCTGGTCGGGGCGGTGTGGGGCGGTGGCGGCGGCGGTGGGGGCACGGAGGTCACGCGATCGGTGGGCGCACGCGACGGGGTGGGGGCGGGCCGCCCGCTGGGGACGGGGCCGGGGCCGGGGCCGGGGCCGGGGTCCGTCGTGGGGGTGGGGCCGGGCGCCGGGTCGGTGGTGGGCGGGCCGGAGGGCGGGGACGTAGGAGAGATCGGCGGCGAGAGCGAGGGCGACGGCGAGGGCCGCCCGGTGGGGGAGGGCGTCGGGTCGGGCGGCGGTGGGGCGGTTGCCCGGGCCGGGTCCAGGGTGGTGGTGATCCGGGGCATCGGACTGCCCGTCAGCGTCCGCTCGCCCCGGTCGGTGACGCCGGCCAGCGCGACCCCGCCGATCACGGCCAGCGCCAGGCCGCCCGCCACCACGCCCGCCGTCAGCCGGGCCCGTCTTCGCGGGAGCGGTCGCCGTACGGTCCCGAGGACGCCGGGATCCGCGGGTGCGGCGGGTGCGGTGGGAGGCGCGGGGACGGCGGGGGCGACGACGGCTCCGGCGAGCTGGGTGTGCGCCAGCGCCGTCGTCCCGGCCGGCGCGGGGCCGCCGGGGCCCCGCGGCAGGAGCAGGGCCAGCAGGGCGACCAGGGCGGCGAGGTCCTCGTGGCCGCGTTGCTCCCACTGCTCGCCGTACCCGGCCGTCGCGGCCCGGTCGAGCAGCCGGACGAACTCGGCCGCGCCGGCCGGCCGGTCCTGCGGCCGTTTGGCGAGCCCGGCCAGGACCAGCGGGCGGACGTGGCCGGGCACCAGCTCGTCGGGGATCCGGGACTCCCGGTGCTGCACGGCGAGCGCGCCGATCGTCCGCCCGGTGAAGGGTCGCTCGCCGGTGAGGCACTCGAAGAACGTGACGGTGGCCGCGTAGACGTCGGCGGCGGGCGAGGCCGGGGCGCCGTCCCACTGCTCGGGCGCCAGGTAGGCGGGGGTGCCGGAGATGTCGCGGCCGGACCCGCGGGGGACGGCGATGCCGAAGTCGACCAGCTTGGAGGTGCCGTCGGTGGCGACCAGGACGTTGGCGGGCTTGTAGTCCCGGTGCACCAGCCCGGCCGCGTGGGCGGCGGCCAGTCCCAGGAGGGAACCCTTGAGGACGACCAGCGCCGCCTCGGGCGAGGTCGCCGCCTCCTGCTTGAGAAGCGTGCGCAGTGACACGCCGTCGACCAGCTCCATCACCAGGGCCGCGTGCGGCCCGCCCTCGACGTACTCGTAGAGCCGGGTGACGTACGGGGAGTCGAGCCGCGCCAGCGTCTGCGCCTCGGTGCGCAGGGCGGGGCCGGCGGCGGTGTCGATCAGGTACTTGATGGCGACGTGCGTGCCGGTGGGGTCGTGGAGGGCGAGCACCACGCGGCCGTAGGCTCCCGCGCCGAGCTCCCGCAGGTGGGTGTAGTCCGGCAACTGCCAGTCGCCGGCTTCCCGTACCGCTTCGTCGTCCATCGCCAACCCCCACGCCTCGTCCCGTCCGGCGGCCGTCGCCCGGATCGCGGCCGCTGCGATCGACGCGGCCGTGCAGGCCCGGGTTCCCGCGTGCGGTGCCGTCCGAACCGCCGGTGCGGCGGGGCCGGCGACGGCGGGGACGTTCCCGCAGGCAGACCGCCCGTCCGGCCGGACGGCGATCGGAAACACACGGGCGCACAAGGGAGTTGTGCGCCGCTGCGGCCCGCGCCGGGGGCGCGCCGCCGCACCCCCGGGCCGGTCGCCGGCCGGGAGGCGGGCCAGCCGCCGGGGCGGGGGAGTGGGCTCCCGGGTGCCGCGCGCATCAGCCGGCGGATCACCCGCCTCTGACCTGTCGGTCCGGCGCTCGTGGCCGAGGGCGAGGTGACGGCCGTCCCTGGCCTTCCCGCCGTGCCACCCGGCGGCACCCGCGGGCTGCTGCACGACGGGCAGATCCGGCAGTACAGGCTCTGACCACGGGCGACGGAACGGCGTGCGAGCGCGGCAAGGCTGCTCGGGAAGTCCGCGAGCCCGTCCGGGTCGGGCGGAGCGGAGAAGACACCGGACACGGACCGGCTGCGGGCGACATCACCCGGCGACTCGGTGGTGAAGTCAGCGAGTGAGTCACGGAACGCGCCAGTGATCGACCAGCCGACCACTTCACCGCTCCACCTGCGGCAACAGAATCAAGTACCGGACGATCCCCAGGAGTTGTACGCGGTTCAGTGGGACTCGCCGCTCTCCCGGTGGCGATCCGGAGCGACCGTCACCGGACCTGCGCACATGCTGGTCGCCGACCGACGAGGAGCCCGGCCGGCGGTCGGAGAGGTCAGCGACGTCGTCACCGCGGCATTGCTCCGGAGACCACGCGCCCTTACCGCCGCGCCCGTGCCCCGCACGCCCGCGCTCGGATCCAGGCCCCCGCCGTCGTGCCGACGCCCACGGGGTCAGCGAAGCAGCGGCGCCGCTCCGTGCTCGCCGATCGCGGCTTCCAGGTCACGGGCGTGCCGCACGGCCTGCTCGCGGGAGACGAACGGCAGGGTGAGCGTGCGCGGCTCCGGGCCGCCGACCTCGACGGTCAGCCGGTAGCCCGGCTTCCTCCGCACCCGGCGCACGACGGCCGACACCAGCCGCCCCGCACCGATCAGCACGGCGGCCACGAGGCCGACGATGAGGCCGCCGGGCTGGACGGCGCCGGCCGTCCAGTCCTGGCGCACCCCGTCGGGCCCCCGCAGCCGCAACACCACCGGCACGCCGTCGGGCCCGACGACCGGCTCGTGCAGCGGCTGACCGGACATGCGGTCCGGATCCCCCGGGATGACGCCCAGCCGGGCGCCGTTCGCGTTCTCGCTCCTCTTCGCGTTCCCATCCCCGAGCCCGTCGGCCCGCAGTGCCAGGAGCCGGTGCCCGACCTCCTCAACGGCCTTCCGGTCCCGGCCGGTCGTCGAGTGCAGCAGCAACTCCTCACCGTCGCGCAGCCGCAGCACGATCGACCAGAAGTCGACCCCGTCGCTCCCCCGCCCCTCGCGGACCGCCACCTCCTCGACGTCCTGCCAGGGGGTGCGGCGAGCCCGCCCCAGCGACCGTGCGGTGATGCCGTTGCGGTCGATGACCAGCCCGGCCCGGGCCATCCGGACGCACCACACCGCACTGATCACCAGGAGCACGGCGGAGAACGCCTTCCCCCCGGGCGGCGCGGCGGACACCCCGGCGAGCGCGATCACCAGGTACAGCGCACCCGCGGCGACGAGCACCACTCTCGCGGGCTCAAGACTCTTGACCGGCTCCATCGGACCCCCGTGAACTCCTCCGACGACACACCACCACTGACGCGTCGCCAGATCGGACGACGCCCGCGCACTCCCGGTTCCCGGCCCGAGCCGGCCCCCTTCTCCGTGCGCGGGGGATCCGCTCTCCGCTGGAGAAGAAGGACACCGAGGACCAACTCGGCGCCCCAGCAGCGCATCAGACAACGTTTGCCCGGTCACGGGAGATCGCTTCATCGACCGGTGGGAGAGTGTGGCCATGGAGACGGCCGACCGCGCGCCGGCGGCGGACGCGACCGTGGTTGAAGAGCCGTGTCCCGACCGTGACCGTGCCGGTCACGAGGATGGGGAGCACCGTGCCGGGAACGACCGGCCACCTGCGAGCCGTGGCGCGGTCACCGGCCTGCATCTATGGCGTCCCCGTGCCGGCCGGTCTCCCCGCGGTCCTGATCACGACGCCAGTGACGTGCGGTGACGCAGACCTGAGCACGGGTACTCGGATGTGGGCTCAGGCGGTCCGTCGCCTGCCGCCCGACCCTGTTCGGCCTCACCGACTGGCCGGGCCGGGCGGCACACGGGGTGGGTGGACCTGTAACGGCGACCCCGCGCGGCCGTCCATCATCTGTCTACCGGTTCTTCGTACTTTTTCCTCACCTGGTCGGCGACGCGAGGGCGTCGCCCGCAGGACGAGAACGAGAGGAAGACAGTGA
Source organism: Kitasatospora sp. NPDC059599 (assembly GCF_042735125.1). Lineage (NCBI taxonomy): Bacteria > Bacillati > Actinomycetota > Actinomycetes > Kitasatosporales > Streptomycetaceae > Kitasatospora > Kitasatospora sp. NPDC059599. Next base: position 37,146 of record NZ_JBHWCL010000063.1, read on the forward strand.
AGAAGAAGAAACTCGCCGGCACCTTGATGGCCGGCGCCGCACTGGCCGCCACCGTCACCATGGCCACGCCCGCCGACGCCGTGGTGCAGCAGGGCTGGGCGCACGTCCTGAACCTGGGCACCGGCCAGTACCTGGACGACTACGCGCACAACACCAACCAGGGCGCCCCGGTGTACACCTACGCGCAGACCGGGCAGTCCAACCAGTGGTGGTGGGTGGCCAACAACGACGGCAACACGGTCACCTTCTCCTCCTACGAGACCCAGCAGTCCGGCGGCCTCGGCGCCTGGTGGTACCGCAACCTCACCCGCGACAGCGGCAACGGCGGCGTCCTCGGCCCCCAGCAGCGCTGGGGCGCAGGCATCGGCTTCGGCACCCTGCCCGGTGAGGAGCGCTGGTGGTACGCGAACGGTGACGCCGGGACGTACATCCACTCCAACGCCTGGAACGGCGACTGCCTGACCGCCCACGCCGGAAACCAGGTGACGGTCGAGGGCTGCCGCACCGGCGACCACACCCAGCAGTGGGTCATCAGCTACAGCTGACACACCAGAAGGGAAATCCCGTCGTGAAGAACATCAGAAGGATCCTCACCGCTGCCGGGCTGTCCTTGTCCGTCCTCGCCGGCGTGTTCGCCGTGGAGGCCCCCGCACAGGCCGCCGTGCCCCGGGGCTGGGTGCACGTCCTGAACATGGGCACCGGCCAGTACCTGGACGACTACGCGCACGACACCAACCAGGGCGCCCCGGTGTACACCTACGCGCAGACCGGGCAGAGCAACCAGTGGTGGTACGTCACCATGACCTCCACCAACACCGTCGTCTTCTCGTCCTACGAGACGCAGACGTGCACCGACTTCTTCTGCACCACCAAGACCTACCAGAACCTGCGCCGCAGCTTCAACAACACCGGCGAGCTGTCCGAGAAGAACCCCTGGTACGACCCGTACGACAACACCGCGACCAGGTCGCGCTGGTTCTACGCGGCCGGCGACGCCGGGGCGTACATCCACTCCGCCGACGGCGACCAGGGCTGCCTGACCGCCCACGCCGGAAGCCAGGTGACGATCGAGGGCTGCCGCACGGGAGACCACAGCCAGCAGTGGGCCGTCATCTACAGCTGACCCGCTGCGGTGGGCCGCGTCCCGCACACCGGGCGCGGCCCACCCGCACGTGTCGATCACGCCTGCCGGATCGAGGCGTTCCCGCTCCGGCCCGTCCCCGCTCCGGCCCGTCCCCGCCGGGTGCGTCCTGTCGATTCGGACCGGCCGGGAGTGGCCGCCGGACACGATGCGCCCGGGTGTCCGACTCTGCCGGCCCGAGCCGGTCCCCGCGAACCGCGCCGCCCCGGCACGCCGCGACGCCGTATGTGTCGGGGTCGGGCACCGACTCCGAGGTGGCCTCAGACGCGTGGCGGTAGGACCTCGATGATTTCGGCAATGCCGGCGGCTGGTCCGGCCTCGTGCATGGTGATCACATCGCCGGGCTTCAGATGCTGCCACTGCTCGGGTCGCAGGGGAGCCAGTCGGACATCGGCGGTCTCTCCCGGGCCGAGCTGCGGTGCGAACTCCACCCAGAGCCGCGCGATGTTCAGATCCTGCCGCCCGGCGGCGTCGCGGTGACCGATGTCCCACATGGGCCTGAGCCGGCCGTCTCCCGAGAAGGCGCTCCGGCGTCCGCCCTCGTCCGAGCCCAGCAGGGCCAGGGTCGCACGGATCGTGCCGTGCCGGACTTCCCAGCCTCGCCACTCGCACCAACGGCGGCTCCGGTCGAGCATCATCTGCCGAGCGGCCTCGGAGAGCATCTCCCAGAAGGTGATGGATACCGGATGGACATCCGCGATCTCGATGAGCATGTCGAGCGCCATCTCCCATTCCTGGAGCTCGATCTCCCCGCGAACGTCTCCGGCTGTCCGGCCGTTGTCCGCCACGGCGTCCTCGGGCAGGAGGTCGGTGGCTCGCCGAAGGAGTGTGAAGGCGTCATCCATGTGCTGGATTGTTGCCCGTCCCGGGCGCTTTGTCACAGGTGACCGGGCAGGGCGCAGCGGCGCGCTACACGCCCGGACACCCGGCGCGGACGGAGCCCGACGTCGACGGGCGGGTGCGGACGGGAGGACGAGCTCGAACGGCTCCGGGCGCTGATCACCTCGGCGGTCCGGACCGGAAGCGGGAGTTCGGCCTGAACCGCAAGTCCCCGGAGATCGCCGAGGTGCTACCCCTGCTCTACCTGCACGGCCTGTCCTCGGGCGACTTCGTCCCGGCGATGGAACGGTTTCTCGGCTCCTCAGCCGGGCTGTCCCCAGCGACGGTGACCCGGCTGACCACCCAGTGGCAGGCCGATCATCAGGCGTTCCAGGAGCGTGACCTGTCCGGTACCGACTACGTCTACGTCCGGGTCGATGGCATCCACCTGCGCATACGTCCGGACGAGGCCAAGGCCGCAATCCTGGTGGTCATCGGAGTGTGCGCGGACGGCACCAAGGAACTGGTCGCGATGGTCGACGGCTACCGGGAGTCCTCGGAGTCCTGGGCCTCGCTGTTGCGGGACTGCGCGAGACGGGGCATGCGCGCGCCCGTGCTCGCGGTCGGCGACGGCGCACTCGGGTTTTGGAAGGCCCTGCGCGAGGTCTTCGCCGGCACCCGCGAGCAGAAGTGCTGGGTTCACAAAACCGCCAACGTCCTCGACGTCCTGCCGAAGTCGGCCCGGCCGGCGGCGAAGAAGGCCCTGCGGGACCTCTACAACGCCGAGGACCGCGAACACACCGAGCAGGCCATCAAGGCCTTCGCCAAGCTCTACGGAGCGAAGTTCCCCAAGGCCGTCAAGAAGATCACCGACGACCAGGACGTGCTGCTGGAGTTCTACGACTACCCGGCGGAGCACTGGATCCATCTGCGGACCACCGACCCGATCGAGTCGACCTCTGCCACCGTCCGGCTCCGCACCAAGGTCACCAAGGGCGCCGGCTCTCGCGCCGCCGGGCTCGCGATGGTGTTCAAGCTCGTCGAGTCGGCCCAGGCCCGCTGGCGGGCCGTCAATGGCGCCCACCTCGTGCCACTTGTCCGCGCTGGAGCCCGCTTCGAACGCGGAGCCCTGATCGAGCGTGACCGGGCGGCGGCATGATTGCCACGATGCGCGGAAGTCAACGGTCTCTCCGATGTCAGCCGGGCGATAATGGTCCGCCATGACGAGCGATGAGTACTCAGCCAGTCCGGCGCTGCGCCGGATTCTGGCTAAGGCAGGCGGACCGGAACTGTTGGATCTGCTGGCCAAGGGGTTGACCGGGACGGATCTGACCACGCTGCTGCTGGAAGTCTTCCGGCGCCGCGCCGATCGGCTCACCCCGGCCGAAGTGATGCGGCGCTATCGCACCGACCGGTTCGTGATCCCAGCCCCGACAGAGTTCGCGCAATTGCGACGAGCCGAAGACTCCCTGCTCTCGGCGCTGCCCGATGACTTCCAGATGCTCACCTTGGCCCCGCTCGTACCCCTGGCGGCGCATACAGCTGTCGCAACCGTCGACCCGCGCAAGGTCGTCGCCACCATCCGTGGCAGCGAGGTCGCAGCCGACCCGACCAACGCACTGGCCCTGGAGGCAGCCCAGCGGAGATCCCAGGCCCTGGCCGCCGATCCCCGCTCGGCCGTGCCAGTCCGGCTAGCCGCCAGCCAACGAATCGTGCGCGCCCAGCACTTCGGCGCGCCCGGTATGCTCGCCCACTTCCAACTATTCGCCCTGGTGACTGCCGGCCGGGACACCGGCAGCCGGACCTTCGAGCAACAGCACCTGGTCGAGCACCTACATTTCGCCGTCCGGGCGATGGCACGTGCCGGAGTAAGTCAGACCGAGATCCACATCACCTGCCTCGACGAGGCCGCCGCTCCGATCCTGGCGCGCACGCGCACAGAGCTGGCCGGAACACCGGGCGTTGACATCATCGACGATCCCAACCGGGTGACCGGACGCGGCTACTACACCGACCTGTGCTTCAAGATCTACGCCACCATCCACGGCCGGCAACTGGAGATCGCGGACGGGGGGTTTGTCGACTGGACCCAGTGCCTCACCGGAAACCAGAAAGAACGCCTCCTGATCAGCGGATTCGGCGTCGACCGACTCGCCACAACGCTGACGCCACCCACCGACACCGACCCGTCACCTCCGCGCCAGACCAGCTAGCAGATCCACAGGTATTGACAATTGCTCGACCATGGCCAGCAGGGGCAGGAGTTGGGTGACGTCGTTGCGGTTGCCGCGGGTCAGTGACAACGTCGGTCAGCTCGGAGGCGCCGACCTTGGCCGGTTGACCCCCGCGGGTGCGGGGAGGAGTGTGCTGGAGCCGGTGAAGGGCTTCATCGACGCGATGCTGCGCGAGGACCTGGACGGGCCGCCGAAACACAGAAGCACAGGATCGTGCGGATCATGGAGCGTCTGGCCGCGGAGCACGACTTCGAGCCAGGTGTCCTCCTCCCCGCCTGCCGCGGCCCGTACACCGCCGCCAGCCAGGTGAACGGGCCGCGCGGGGCCGATCGCCGCCCGGCTGCCGGCCGGTGGCGCCGACCAGTGCCGGGACAACCCACTCGCGGGGTCCCTCGCCGCCATCGACCCCTGATCAGCTCGACTCCGCTGGCCGTGACTTCGCCGCGCGACCGCGCGGTGCCGGGGGCGCTGACAGCGCGGACGTCGCACAGCGCCCCGGGCGCGCCGATGGCCTTCACCGAGGCGGGCAGGGCGTCAGGTCGCCGATGACTCCGATCCGGATGCCCAGCCATGGGTAGGTGTGGTTGAAGAACACGTTGTCCTGGGGCTGCAGTCCGACTGCCGACGGCCACATCTGGTACGCCGAAGCGTTGGAGATTCCGCCATGCAGCCGCCGCCAGACGCGCTTGGAGTTCTGTCCGGACGGGGGCGCCGTGATCGTGTCGGTCCATTCGACCGCGTTGCCGCCCTGGTCCAGGGTGCCCCACGGTGACGTCGTCCTGGCCTGGCCGACCGTACTGAGGCTGCCCTGGTAGACCTCGGCGTAGGCGCGGGGGTCGAGCCCGATCGGGTTGACGGTGGAGCAATCCTGCGGCCGGACCTGCGCCGGGCACCAGCTCGGTGCGGGCATGCCGGTGGCGTGGTAGGAGGCCAGTGGCTGGGTCGCGGCGTTGGTGACGTCGCCGGTGGCGGGATCGAGGACCGTGGGGTGCGGAGCAGTCGCTTCGCCGTCGCCGAACACTCCCGGGTTGGTCGGGTACTTCCAGTACGAGTAGGTGCCACCACCACGCGGGTCGTAGTAGGCAGCCTTGATCCACTCGTCCTGGCTCGGCAGCACGAAACCGGAGTCGCGGGTTCTGGCTGCGTCCGGGCGAGCGAGGTCGTACATGCCGTCCTCGGTCCGCGGCGACAGTTCGACCCGGTAACTGACGTAGTGGAAGTCTCCGCTGGTGCTGGTGGTTGTCGAGAGCAGCCGACCGTTGAAGAGCGAGTTGACGAAGCGCGCGGCTCTCAGGAAGTCCGCGAATCCGTAGGGCTTGTCAGCCCACTGCGGGTAGGCCACCGAGTAGTGCCGGCCGGCGCCGGCACCGGAGGAGAAGTTGATCTGCCCGTACTTCGGCCACAGCGTCGAGCTCTCGGTCTCGTCGTAGAGGCCGTGGGGGTCGCGTCCGTTCGGATCGGCCGTGTTCAGGAACGCCACCCACTGTTCAACCGTGACCTCGAACTGCCCGATCTGGTAGGGGTAGCCGACGCCGCCGACCATCAGGCAGTCACCCAAGGTGGCGGGGGCGTCGGCACACGACTGGTAGATGGCGTCCGTGAACGGCACGACACCAACCGCGGGATTGCCGGGCGAGCCGACCACCGCGGTGGTCATCGTGACCACCGCGCCCGCGCCCACGGCGCTCCCGGGCAAAGGCTCCCCGGCGGCAGCCGCACCGGTGCCGGCCAGGGCGGCCGGGGCCAGCAGCGCCGAGGTCCCGCAGATCGCCGTAACGGCCCGGCGCAGGCGAGATCGGCTGGAAACGAATGGCATGGGGGCACACATCCTCTTCGACCACGGGACCCGCCCCGACACCAGGACGGCATCGAGCGGTCTGGACGATCCACTTGTGACCGAATGTATCTGCATAACCACTCCACGCACTCGATTGGCGTGCACAACCGGCGCAGACACCCGAGTAGCCCCTCGAACCGATGGCGCCTCACCTCTCGGGCACGCCAGCGGACGGGGCCTCGGCCACGCTGGTTGCGGGTGGCGGGCGGCGCGCACCAGCGGCAATGCCCCGTCCACCGCACTGCCCGGCAGACCACGGTCGCGCAGCGGCGCGGCCCGCGCGAACCCGAACCGATCGCCGACGTGTTCCTCGCCCTGGTGGCCGCCCACGGCTGGACCCTCGGCACCGCCGGCGGAGGCCTGCGCGACCACTGGCCCACCATCGTCGGCCCCGCCGCCGCCCACTGGCACCTCGCCGGCTACGACCCCACCACCCGCCGCCTACGCGTCGCCGCCGACTCCCCGCCCTGGGCCGCCCAGCTGCGCCCCAACGTGCGCCGCATCGTCACCGCACTCGACCGGCTGCGGCCCGGCACCGTGACGGCCATCGACGTCCGTGTCGGCCCCGCTCCCGTGGTGCAACACGACCAGGACCCCGACGACCGGCCCACCCGCCGTGACGAGCGGCCCGCCGCGCAGCCGGCCCGGCTCCCGCTCGCCGACGACCCGCGCGAACGCATGATCACCCAGAAGATGCCCGGCACGGTCGCCCAGCGCCTCTACGCGGCCCGCGACGCCGGCGCCCCCCGGGCCCAGCAGGAGGCGATCCTCGCCCAGGCCCTCGGCGAGCACTACTTCAAGGACGGCGGCCGCCGCGCCACCGGCCTCGACGTCGAACTCAACGACATCGCCTGGATGGACGTCGAGCTGTAGTCCCAGGGCCGGCCACGGGTCGTCACAGGCACCTGTGACTGAGCGCTTCAGCTAGCCAGTGAGCCGTTGAGTCGGCCACCTGAGTGGCTGGTGGTCCCGTGGTCGTGGACCACCAGCGCGCCGTTGTCAGTGATACCGGATACGGTGCGGCTCGTTGGGCCGGACGGAGATCGTGAGGGACTCGCGGCCATGAGGGGTGGGTGGGAAGGTCCCCGGCATCCAGCTCGGGACTGGATTGGTATCCGCGTCCCCACCCCCCGTCTCTATTGAGCCGGGACACGAGAATTGGAACCAGGGCCGTGCGCTGACCTGGCGAGTCTGAGCTTGCGGGACACGCTTGCTGGAACCACCTGGTCATGCTTCTTGCAACCCGTGGTGGCCTGCCATTCACGTTGGAACCGGCGAGATCCGCAGCGGAGCGTCTGGCGGCGCCCTGTCAGGAGCGGCCGAACCAGCGGCGCTTTGGCCGGGGCTGGGGAGCGGCGTCCTTCGCCGGGGCCGTAGACGGGTCGTCGTACTCGCGGGAGATCACCTGGACCTGGCCCGACTCGGGGTCGTGGCGCACGGTGTCCAGGCCCTGGTGGTCGAGCTCGGCGATGGTTTCGGCGTGGGTGGTGGTGTTCAGGGCGAGCATCCCGACCTTCGAGTGCTTCGGGCCGAGCTCCACCTCCTCGCGGAGCAGGATCTGCATCAGGCGGTTGGCGGAGGCCGATGGCAGGTCCTCGTCCACGGCCACGTGCAGCATCAGTTGTTCCTCGCCGCTGGTCGGCCACCGGACGTGCGCCACCCACGCCGAGCGGACGGCGGGGAACTCGCGGACCCGTCGAGCCAGTGCGTCTCGCAGGGCGACCGCCACCGGGTCGGTGGACCAGTCGAGCTTCATCTCCGCCCCGGACCCGTAGGTCGCCCAGTCCCGCAGCACCTGCTCGGGAAAGATCGCCTGTCCGTTTCCGGAGCGGACCCCGAGCACGGCGACGCCGGTCTTCTCCAGGATGTCCCTCAGTCGCGCCGCGTCGCAGTGCACCATCCCGGCGGCCGCCGGCAGCAGTTGCGTGCCGAGCGCCGCGTCGGTGAACCCGAGCAGCGTGGGCGGCTGCTTGTCGTCGGGGAGGAACATCACCGATCCGGTGTCGGTGACGGGAACGAACGCCCCGCCTTCGAACAGCGCGGTGAGCACCGCCTCCGGCGCGGGCTCGTGCCCGTCCGCACGACGGTCGAGAAGGTCGGCGAGACTTACGTTCGAATGCTCGATCACGCGTGCAGCGTAGTGCCCGGACGGCCACCGCCGGCCCCGCCCCATCGGCATCCGACCGGCGCTCCGGTTCCAACAATCGTGACCGAGTTCCGACTGACGTGTCACGGCTCATCTATCGGCCTGGCCAGTCGTCGCTCAACTGGCCAACCCCCACCGCTCACTGGCCAACTAAAGCGCCCAGTCACAGCACCGGGGCCGGGGACGCCGAGCCGGCGCATGGCGTGCCCGCACCGCCGTAGGCGTCACCAGGGCCATCGAGACGACCGGCATCCAGGGCCCGGGTTTCAGGAGGGGAACGGGGCTGGGTGTGGCGAGGTAGGACGGAATTCAGTTGCGATGAGGATCCGGGCCCCGGTACTTCTCCCACAGCGGCGTCCGGTCGGAGCTGCGCCGGTAGCGGTCGCCGCGTCGGTTCGGCGCGCATCGGCCTCGCGTGAGCAGTCCGGAGCTGTCACGCGCCCGGGTCACATCTTGTGCACCTCGACCGAGAAGCCACGGGCGAGGACGCCGTTGAGGTGTTCCGCGTGGGCGCCAAGCCACTGCTCGGTAGGGACGCCCGGGGCGCTGATTCCAAGGAGTACATAGTCGTCGGAGTTGGCGGCGCTCTGGCCACAGATACAGCACAAGAGACGCTCGACCATGGTGTTCGCGGGGCTTGCGACGTTGGGCACGAGCGGCAGAGTAACGCGCGCAGGTCGTTTGGTACGGGGGATTATCGCTCTCGGAGGTCCGGGTCAGCCGCTGGATCAGCCGTCGGCTGCTCCGGCTGCCTGCTTCGGCGACGCCACCCCACCGCTGGGGCCGTCGGCTGCCAGGCCGCGGCGCTGGACGGGCCGCCTGGGCACGCAGGACGCCGAGCCGCTCGCCATGGCCTGCTCGAAGCCCAGGCCTGGCCCGTTTCCTCGGCCCGCTCCAAGGAGGCCCTGGTGTTTCCGGTGGCATTTCTGGGGCGGCGCCAGCCTGGCCGCCGCCCCGCCGCGTTCGGTGGCCCGCTGCGGCGCCGGTCTGTCGCCGGCTGAACCGCCCCGCACACACCCCGCCGACCCGGCCGGCCAAACCGAACGCAAGGCTTGCGGCTCAACTCATTCTGAAACGATCAGTTACTCGATCTTGATCCACTCGATCTTGTACGCCACGAAGGGCTCCTTCCACGTGTCACTTCCGGAGCGCAGGGGGTAGGTACTCCACTTGCCGATGCCGAACTCGATCGCCGGGTCGTTGATTCCGGGCTTGTACCGGACCCTCACGACGTTGTTGCCGGAAGCGACGTAGGAGACTCCGTAGATGGCGACATTCTGTTCACCGGCGTTCGCGAAGCAGATGGATCCGCCCGGAGCCTGGATGCTGAACACCTTGAAGAGGTCGGTCCTCGCCCCGCAGCCCGTCCGGGTGAGGGCGTGTGCGGGAATGGCGGTCGCGACGGTGGTCAGCAGCGCCAGGGCTGCTCCATCCACCCCGCGTACAAGGCCGCGACTTATCTGACGTTTCATCACAAGGTCCTCTGGTTGGGTTTGGGAGTGACGTAGATCTGCTGGTTTCACGCGGTGGCAGCGCAGCAGGGTTGCCCGCTCGGTCCCGTGATTTGCCCGAGGTCGGTCCAGAGGAACTGACGCTGTCTCAATTTCTGCAACACCGGCAACGGGCGCGCCGAGCACTGCCTCGCAGTCTGGAGACCGAGGTGGCTGCATAGGTGGGTACCGAGACCACTTGTCGGCTGGTCTGGAGAGTGCTGGTCGTCCGTGCGCGTGGGGAATGTTGGTGAGCTCCTGCAGCACCGGTTGCCGCCGCGGGCGAGGCCCGTGCGCACTGGCAGACCGAAGCCCTCCGCCTTCAGCAGGTAGCTTGCCGGCGGCCACGCGGACCGCACCTGGGACAAGCGGATGCGCGAGCTGATCCGACCCGATGTCCTCATCCTGGACGACTTCGCGACCGACTTCACCGCCGAGCAGGCCGCGACCGACATCGGGGCCACCTGGAGCCGGTACTCCGCTGAGCGTTGGCGATGATGGCGCTCTCCGAAACTGGCTCCGACCGTGCCTGCGTGAACGGAGCCGAGTCGCACCCCGTCAGGCCGTGGACTGGCCGTTGACGTGGTACTCCTCGGAGGGCAGCGAGTCCCATTCGGTATGGTGGCCCGGCGACTGGCGGCCGCATCTTCCAGCGAGCGCACAGTGTTCGCGGCCGGCGTTGCTGAGCGGCTGCTGGGTGCGCACGAGGCGCTGCCCGAGAACGAGCAGGCGCCCTTCACCCTGAGCCTGCGTCCGCTGCTGAACTCCGTCTGGGAGGGCGCGTTGGGCCACACGACGGCCTTCAAGGCCGTCAACCGGGCGATGGCCGACTACATGCTCAGCGAGTACTGTCACAACGACGGCCAGGACGGCCCCGACGACGCCGTCGAGGACGCCGCCGCGACGGTGCTGCTCGCAGCGGACACCTACCTGCACGGAGTCGCGGAGTTCGCCGTCTGGGCCAGCCGTCGCGCGGTGGAGATCGTTCATCGGGGTGCCGAGTCGCATTCGCCCGAGCAGCTCCTCGCACACCTCCACGACGGGGCGGACCTTCCGGACCCGGAGAAGGCGCTGGTCCCGGATCTGCTCGTGGAACTCCGCCGCCAGCTTCGCGATCTCGACCTGATCGCGGGCCGGGCCGAGGACCTTCGATACTCCCGGCTGGGGCTTCCGATCGACGTCTCGATCCGCCTGCGCGTCGAGCTGCGTGGTCCGCTCTCGGTGCGGGACTGAGCGGCCCGGGCCAGGTTCGCCAGGACGCCTTCGGGTCATGCGGTAGCTGCCTCTGTCAGTGGGGCGGCTGCGGGAATGGCGGTGTTCTCGTCGAACCGTTCATGGTGCTGGAGGCAGTTGCGGAGCTGTCCGGGCAGGCGGTTGAAGAGATGGCGTTGGGCGGCGGCGTGCCAGTGACACCGTCGTGCAGCACGGCGGCGACATCCTGGTGCAGCACAGCGCGTCACCCTGCTGCAGTGCGACGACATCCTGGTGCAGCAGCGGCGACACCGTCGTGCAGAACCCCCCTGACCCCACCGGCGGCGGTGTTTGCCGCAGCCGCGGTCGCCGATGCTCCCGTTCGTGGCGGACAGTCCCGGGATGGCCACGAGCCTGCGCTGGACCTTCGCCGTGATGGGCGCGGTCTCGCTCGCCACGATCCGTCAAGAC
>NZ_JBHWCL010000064.1:0-8972 GCF_042735125.1 Kitasatospora sp. NPDC059599
GGCGTGGGACCTTGGGGCCGGGCCGCTGGGCCGCCCCCGGACGGGCGGCGTACGCCGGTCCCTTGGTCCGCCCGCACTGTCGTGCGGGTGGACCGAGGTGCGGGCGTCCGCCGCTTGGTCGTGAATGCAACGCGCAACGTGAGAAGAGGGACTGTGAGCGTCAACCTCAACGAGAAGCCCGAGATCGACTTCCCGATCGGCGACGCCCCGGCGGAGCTGCAGATCCGCGACATCGTCGTCGGTGACGGCGAGGAGGCCAAGAAGGGCCAGAACGTCAGCGTCCGCTACGTCGGCGTGACCTTCGAGACCGGCGAGGAGTTCGACGCCAGCTGGAACCGGAGCCCGAACGAGTTCCGCTTCCCGCTCGGTGGCGGCCGCGTCATCAAGGGCTGGGACCAGGGCGTCGTCGGCATGAAGGTCGGCGGCCGCCGCGAGCTGACCATCCCGGCCCGCCTGGCGTACGGCAACCAGTCGCCGACCCCGGCCATCCCGCCGGGCTCGACCCTGATCTTGGGGGTCGCCGGGCGGGCCGTCTCCCCCCGACCGCGCCGGGGCCCGCCCCCCCCGGGGGGCCCGCCCCACGGGCGTGTCCGGGCCCGGCGGGCACCGCCCGGCGGCCGGGTGCGGACCGGCTCGGGGACCGGGCGCGGCACGGCTGCGGGACCGGGTGTGGGACGCCGCTTTTGCAGTGCGTACCGCGACCGGTACGGTCGGTCCCGCCGGGTGGTGATCGCCCGGTTGGCGCACCCCGCGCGCGGCGCGGCACACCGGAAGGGTCAGCGATGGCGATCGCCAAGGCAGAGCGGCTGATGAATCTCGCCCTGTGCCTGATGAACACCAGACGTCCGCTCTCCAAGAAGGAGCTGCGGGAATCCATCGAGGCGTACCGCGAGGCCTGGCAGGGCAGCAGCGAGGACGCCTTCAACCGGATGTTCGAGCGGGACAAGGACGACCTGCGCGAGCTCGGCCTGGTGATCGACGTCGACGAGAGCACCCTGGACGGTGAGCTCGGCTACCTGGCCCGTGCCGACCGCAACCGGCTGCCGGAGATCGCGCTGGACGCCGAGGAGGCGGCCGCGCTGACCTTGGCCGCCCGGGTCTGGCAGCAGGCCAAGATGTCCGGAGCGGCCAGCGGCGCGCTCCAGAAGCTGCGCGCGGCCGGCGTGCCGTTCGCCGAGGCCGAGGGCCGAACCGCCCTGGAGCCGCGCATCCCCGCCCGGGAGGCCGCGTTCGAGCCGCTGCTCACCGCCGCCCGGGACCGCCGTCCGGTCGGCTTCGAGTACCGCAAGGCCGGCGCCGCCGCCGTCGAGCAGCGCAGCGTCGAACCGTGGGCGCTGGAGTGCTGGCGCGGGCACTGGTACCTGGCCGGGTACGACCGTGACCGGGGCGACGCCCGGGTGTTCCGGCTCAGCCGGATCACCGGCAAGGTGCGGGCCAGGAGCGGGGCCTTCCTCGGCACCGTGCCCGAGCACGTGGACGTCCGGGCGACCGTGGCGAAGTTCGCGGGGGAGGGCGCCACCGCCACCGCGACCGTCCGGGTCCGCCGGGACGCCGGCTTCCCGCTCCGCACCAAGGCGCTGACCAGCAGCCGGGTCGACGAGGCCTGGGACGAGCTGGAGATCCCCTACGGCAACGGGCTGGGCGCCGACCTGGCGGAGTTCGGGCCGGACGTGCTGGTGCTCGGGCCGGAGGAGCTGCGGGCGGATGTGGTCGACCGGCTGCGGGCGGTCGCGGGGCTGGATGTGGAAGGCGTGCGGGCATGAGCAATGCGATCGACCAGACGCGACGGATGCTGTCGCTGGTCACCTATCTGCGCGAGCGGCCCGGGGCCGAGGTCGCCGAGGTCGCCCGGGCCTTCGGGATCAGCGAGCGCGAGCTGATCGGGGACCTCAACGTCCTGCCGATGTGCGGCACCAGCTTCCGCGGCGGCGACCTGCTCGACATCGACACCGACGGCGAGCGGATCTGGTGGCACAACGTCGACGACGTGGCCCAGCCGCTGCGACTGGCCGCCGACGAGGCGACCGCCCTGCTGGTGGCCGCCCGCGCGGTGGCCGGCCTGCCCGGGCTGCGGGCCGGTGACCGGGAGGCGCTCACCCGGGCCGTCGCCAAGATCGAGAACGCGGCGGGCGAGAGCGCCGAGGGCAGCGCCCGGGTCGGCGTGACCTTCGAGGCGGAGAGCCACGTCTTCGCGGACATCGACCGGGCGCTCAGCGAGGGCCGCCGGCTCTGGCTGCGCTACTACTCGCACGGGCGCGGCGGGATGACCGAGCGCGAGGTCGACCCGATCCGGCTGCTCACCGAGGGCCACACCTACCTCGAGGCCTGGTGCCGCACCTCCGAGGACCACCGGATGTTCCGGCTCGACCGGGTCGCCGAGATCCGCGTCCTGGACGTCCCGGCCGACCCGCCCCGGCGCGAGCCGCGCGACCTGAGCGGTGGACTGGTCAACCCGGCGGCCGACGACCCCGAGGTGGTCGTCGAGGTCTCCTCCGGCGGGCGCTGGGTGGCCGAGTACTACACCCACGACCGGGCCGAGGAACTGCCCGACGGCGGACTGCGGATCACCCTGCGCAGCGCCGACCCCTCCCAGCTGCGCCCGCTGGCGCTGCGGCTGGGCCGGGACGGCCGGATCGTCTCGCCGCCCGAACTGGCCGAGCAGGCGCGCTCGGCCGCGCGGGAGGCGCTGGCCGCCTACGGGGAGGGGCAGGTCTGAGCGGTGGAACCCGGGACGAGATTCAAGGTGTACTGCTCGGAGTGCCGGGAGAAGGTGGAGCTCCCGGCCGAGGCGTTCCGGCTGACCCTCGGTCGCACCCCGGCCCAGGCGCACTACAGCTTCGGTTGCCCGCTGTGCGGGGCGGCGGTGCGCAAACCGGCCGGGGAGAAGATCGTCGAGGCGCTCACCGCGGCCGGAGTGCGCACCATGCGGCTCGTCCCGGCCGAGGGGTAGGGCCCGTATAGGGTGGGGCGCATGTCCTGGATGCTCGTCGCCGCCGTCCTGCTCGCCACCGCGGGCCTGCTGGTCCTCGGGGTCCTCGCGATCCGGCTCTGGCTCGACGTGCGGGCGCTCGCCAAGGGCGTGGACACGGCCTCGCGGGCGCTGGCCGCGGCGGCGGAGGAGCTGGCCGACGCGGTGCCGAGCCGGGCCTGACACCCCTCCCCGCAGCCCCCGCCGTACGGGGGCTGCTGTGTGCGGGCAGGGGCGGGTTACGCTCTCAGTCGGCTCCCGGATCCGAGTGCCGGGGGCCGCTGTCCTGTTCGGGCGGCCGTCGTCGTGGCGTCATCCGCAGCGGTTACCATCCGCAGCGGACGGCCCGTCGGGCCGCCGTGACTGAAGGTGGTCGCGCATGCGCATCTCGATGACCGCGATCGTGGTGATCGTGGTACTCGCCATCGTGCTGTTCGGAGCCAAGCGGCTGCCGGAGGTGGCGCGGTCGCTGGGGAAGTCGCTGCGGATCCTGAAGAGCGAGGCCAGGGCGATGCGCGCGGACGGTGCGTCCGAGCCGTCGGAGCGGCCCGCTCCGGCGCCGGTGGACGGCTCCTCGGCCAGGACCGTCCAGGCGGCTCCGGGGGCGTCGGCCACGGCCCGTCCGGTGACCGAGCCCGCGGCCGGGTCGTCCGCGCCCGACGGCGACCGCCCGCACTGAGCACGGCGCACGTGAGGCACGCGACACACGTGAGACGTGCGACGTCCGCGACGTACACGACCATGGAGGCCCGCCGACCGGCGGGCCTCGACGCACGAGTTGAGGACCGGGGTTGAGCAAGCTCTCCAAGGCGCCGAAGGCGTCAAAGGATCCTGAGGGGCGGATGGCCCTCGCCGACCACCTGCGGGAACTGCGCAACCGCGTGGTCAAGTCGGTCCTGGCGATCGTGCTGATCACCATCGTGGCCCTGATCTACCACAAGCAGCTCGAAACCCTGCTCCTCAAGCCGCTTCCGCAGTGCACCAAGGAGACCGCGGGCCAGTACCACGGCAAGTGCGCCCAGGTCTCGACCATCGGTCTGACCTCGGGTTTCACCTGGATGCTCAAGGTCGCGCTGACGGCCGGCGTGGTCGGTTCGGTGCCGATCTGGCTGTGGCAGGTGTGGGCGTTCGTGGCGCCCGGTCTGCACCGGCACGAGAAGAAGTACACCGTGATCTTCATGCTGTGCGGGGCGCCGCTGTTCCTCGCCGGTGTGGGCGTCGCGTTCCTGGTGCTGCCCGCCACGATCGAGGTGTTGATCTCGTTCACGCCGGACACCACCACGCCGATCCTGCCGCCGGACGACTACTTCGACATCGCCACCCGGATGGTGCTGGTCTTCGGCCTCGCCTTCGAGTTCCCGCTGCTGCTCGTGATGATGAACCTGGTCGGCATGGTCAGCGGCAAGCGGCTGCTCGGCTGGTGGCGCGGGATGATCATGGCGATCACGGTGTTCGCGGCCTTCGCCACGCCGAGCGCCGACCCGCTGACCATGCTCGCGCTGGCCGCGCCGATCTGGGGCCTGTACTTCATCGCGGTGGTCATCGCGCTGGCCTTCGACAAGCGCAAGGCGCGCCGCAACCCGGACGCCCTGCTGGACGACGAGGAGGCCTCGCACCTCGACCTGTCCGTGCAGCCGGTGGCCGGGGCGGAGTCCGTCCGGGCCTCGGCGGCCCCGGCGGCCTCCAGCGCCCCGGTGCCGGCCGCGCGCCACGAGCAGATGGACGACATCACCTGAGCCGGTGGGCCCTGAGGGAGCCCCGGTCCGTCGCTGTGCGCGGCGGGCCGGGGCTTTTCGCTGGTCGGGGGCTTCCTGGGGTTTCGGTGGGGTGCCCTTGGCAGGGTGGATGGCATGTGACATATTACTGACGTGCTGAAGACCGAGAGACCTCCCCTGGATGTCGTCGTGGTCGGCGCCGGTGTGGTCGGCGCCGCCTGCGCCTACTACGCCGCCCGTGCCGGGCTCACCGTCGCCGTCGTGGACCGCGGGCCGGTGGCCGGCGGCACCACCGGCGCGGGCGAGGGCAACCTGCTGGTCTCCGACAAGGAGCCCGGACCCGAACTCGACCTCGCCCTGCTCAGCACCCGGCTCTGGCGCGAACTCGCCGAGGACCTCGGCGCGGCCGTCGAGTACGAGGCCAAGGGCGGCGTGGTGGTCGCCTCCACCGCGGCCGGGCAGGAGGCCCTGCGGGCCTTCGCGGCCGCGCAGCGCGCCGTCGGGGTGGCCGCCGAGGAGGTGCCCGGCGAGCGGCTGCGGGAACTGGAACCGCACCTCGCCCCCGGCCTGGCCGGCGGCTTCCACTACCCGCAGGACGCCCAGGTCCAGCCCGCCCTGGCCGCCGCCCACCTGCTGCGCGCGGCCCGGCGCAGGGGCGCCGAGCTGATCACGGGGGAGACCGTGACGGCCGTCGACCGGGGGTCCGACGGCGCCGTGCGCGGCGTGCGGACCGACCGCCGCCGGCTGGCCGCGCCCGCCGTGGTCAACGCGGCCGGCACCTGGGGCGGCGAGCTGGCGGCCCTGGCCGGGGTGCACCTGCCGGTGATGCCCCGGCGCGGCTTCGTCCTGGTCACCGAGCCGCTGCCGAGGGTCGTCCGGCACAAGGTCTACGCCGCCGACTACGTGGCCAACGTGGCCAGCGGCTCGGCCGGCCTGGAGACCTCCGCCGTGGTCGAGGGCACCCCGGGCGGGCCGGTGCTGATCGGCGCCAGCCGGGAACGGGTCGGCTACGACCGCACGCTCTCCCAGGAGGTGCTGCGGCGGCTCGCCGGCCAGGCCGCCGACCTCTTCCCGGTGCTCGCGGACGTCACCGTGCTGCGCGCCTACCGGGGCTTCCGCCCGTACCTGCCGGACCACCTGCCGGCCATCGGGGCGGACCCCCGGGTGCCCGGGCTGTACCACGCCTGCGGCCACGAGGGGGCCGGGATCGGGCTGGCCCCGGCGACCGGGCTGCTGATCAGTGAACAGCTCACCGGAAAGCAGCCGGAACAGGACCTCGCGCCGTTCCGCGCGGACCGGTTCCCCGCCGCCTGAGCCCGCCCGGCCCGCCGGGCGAGGCCGTCCGCCCGGGGCTCCCGCCCGGGTTCCGTTCCCCATGAGATTCCGTCCTGGATTGGAGACGCCGCCGATGCGCCGCCGCCGCACCCCCGCCGGGCTGGTCGAGGCCGAGCCCGGGCCCGCCCACCACATCGAGTTCGACGGCCGGCCCGTCCCCGCGCTGCCCGGGCAGTCCATCGCCGCCGCCCTGTGGTCCGACGGCGTGCTGGCCTGGCGCACCACCCGGGTCGGCGGGACGCCGCGCGGGGCGTTCTGCGGCATCGGCAGCTGCTTCGACTGCCTGGCCACCGTGGACGGCCGCCCCAACCAGCGCACCTGCCTGCTCCCCGCCGAGCCGGGCACCACCGTCACCACCCAGGAGGGCCACGGCCGTGCCGACCTCGCCGTCTGACCCCGCGCCGATCGACCGCGCGCCGTTCGACGTCGCCGTGGTCGGGGCCGGCCCGGCCGGGCTCGCCGCCGCCGTCACCGCCGCCGACCTCGGGCTGCGCTGCGTCCTGCTGGACGGCGGACAGCAGACCGGCGGGCAGTACTACCGCCACCCCGCGCCCGGCCTCGGCGCTGCCCGGCCGGACCGGCTGCACCACCACTGGTCCGCCTACACCGGCCTCGCCGACCGGCTCGCCGCCCACGAGCGGGCCGGGCGGGCCGTCTTCCGGGGCGGACACCAGGTCTGGGCGCTGGAGCGCTCCGACGGCGGCTTCGCGGTGCACGTCACCCGCGGGCCCGGGAGCGCCGACCGGGCCACCGTCCGGGCCCGGTCGGTGCTGCTCGCCACCGGTGCGTACGAGCGGCAGCTGCCGTTCCCCGGCTGGACCCTGCCCGGGGTGGTGACCGCGGGCGGCGCGCAGGCCATGCTCAAGGCCGGACTGGTGTTGCCCGGACGGCGGATCGTGGTCGCCGGGAGCGGGCCGCTGCTGCTCGCCGCGGCGTCCTCGCTGGTCACCGCCGGGGCCGAGGTGCCCGCCGTGGTCGAGGCCACCGCCTACCTCGGGTACGCGCGGCGGCCCGGTGTGCTGGCGGGCGTCCCCGGCAAGTTGGTCGAGGGCGCCGGGCACGGCGGGGCGCTGCTGCGGCACGGCGTGCGGCTGCGCCCGCGCAGCGCGGTGGTCGAGGCGCACGGGACGGACCGGGTCACCGGTGTCACGGTGGCCCGGCTGGACGCCGACTGGCGCCCGGTGCCCGGCACCGGGCGGCGGATCGACTGCGACGCGCTCGCCGTCGGCCACGGTCTGCTGCCGCAGATCGACCTGGCCACCGAGCTGGGCGCGCGCACCCGGACCGGGCCGGACGGCGCGGTCGCGCTGGAGGTCGACGCCCGGCTGCGCACCAGCGTGCCCGGCCTGTGGTCGGCCGGGGAGACCAACGGCGTCGGCGGCGCCGACCTCGCGCTCGCCGAGGGTGAACTGGCCGCGCACGCGGTGGCCGGGGCACTGCCGGAGGCCGCGCTGCTGCGCCGCCGCTCGCGGCTGCGGGCCTTCGCCGAGCTGATGGCCGCCGCCCACCGGCCCGGGCCGGGCTGGACCGGGTGGCTGCGTCCGGACACCGACGTCTGCCGGTGCGAGGAGGTGCCGGTCGCGGCGATCCGGGAGGCCGTGGACGAACTGGGCGCGGGGGACCCGCGCACCGTGAAGCTGCTGACCCGGGCCGGGATGGGCTGGTGCCAGGGGCGGATGTGCGGTCCGGCCGTGGCCTGCCTGGCCGGTCCGGCCCCGGGGTCGGCGTCGGGCGGTCCGGGGCCCGACCGGCGGCCGCTGGGCTGCCCGGTGCCGCTCTCGCAGCTGGCGGCGGGGCCCTCCCCGGAGTCGTGACGGCCCGTCCTCGAACCGGTGGGCCGGGGACCTTGTCTCCGGCCCGCCCCCACCTATAAAATGTCACACCTCACCAAGGAGTACACCGTGTCCATCACCCCGCACGACACCACCCGTCCCTGGCGCGGCATCATGGTCGCCACCACGATCCCGCTGCGCCCGGACCACTCCGTCGACTACGACGCGTACGCCGAGCACGTCCGCTGGCTGATCGACTCCGGCTGCGAGGGCGTCGTCCCCAACGGCTCGCTGGGCGAGTACCAGACGCTCACCGCCGAGGAGCGCGCCCGGGTCGTCGAGGTGGCCGTCGAGGCGGCCGGCGACGGCTCCCGGGTCATGCCCGGGGTGGCCGCGTACGGCAGCGCCGAGTCCCGCCGCTGGGCCGAGCAGGCCGCCGAGGCCGGCGCCGGCTCCGTCCTGCTGCTCCCGCCGAACGCCTACCGGGCCGACCACGCCTCGGTGCGCGCGCACTACGCCGAGGTCGCCCGGGCGGGCCTGCCGATCGTCGCGTACAACAACCCGATCGACACCAAGGTGGACCTCGTCCCCGCGCTGCTCGCCCAACTGCACGGCGAGGGCTCGATCGTCGCCGTCAAGGAGTTCAGCGGGGACGTCCGCCGGGCGTACGAGATCGCCGAACTGGCCCCCGGGCTGGACCTGCTGATCGGCGCCGACGACGTGCTGCTGGAACTGGCGCTGGCCGGCGCGGTCGGCTGGATCGCCGGCTACCCGAACGCGCTGCCGGAGGCCTCGGTCGCGCTCTACGACGCCGCGGTGGGACACGACCTGGAGACCGCGCTGCCGCTGTACACGTCGCTGCACTCGCTGCTGCGCTGGGACTCCAAGACCGAGTTCGTCCAGGCCATCAAGCTCTCCATGGACATCGCCGGGCGCCCCGGCGGTCCGGTCCGGGCCCCGCGCCAGCCGCTCACCCCGGAGATCGAGGCGGCCGTCCGCGCCGCGACCGAGAAGGCGCTGGCCGAGGGCCTCGCCTAGGGCTTGTCGGACAAGCCCTGGGCCCTGCCCGGCCCGTACCCCTCCCGGGGCCCGGCCGGGGCCCCCCCCCCCGCCCCCCCACCCCCCCCCCCCACACACCCCCGGAACCGGGAGTGGGGCAAACGCGCACCCAACGCGGTGCAC
>NZ_JBHWCL010000064.1:8982-48375 GCF_042735125.1 Kitasatospora sp. NPDC059599
TTTTTTTAAACTCCCCCCGCCGGGGCCCCGCCCCGCCCCCCCCCCCCCCCGGCGGGGGGGGGCCCCCCCCCCCCCGGCCCCCTGAACCCACCGACCATCCGAACCTGTACGGGAGTTGTGACCCATGCGCAGCCGTCACGTGTTCCACGCCGTCGACTCGCACACCGAGGGCATGCCGACCCGGGTGATCACCGGCGGCTTCGGCGTCATCCCCGGCGCCACCATGGCCGAGCGCCGGGTGCACTTCCAGCAGCACCTGGACCACTTCCGCACCCTGCTGATGTACGAGCCGCGCGGCCACGCGGCGATGAGCGGCGCCATCCTGCAGCCGCCCACCCGGCCGGACGCCGACTTCGGCGTGCTCTACATCGAGGTCTCCGGGCTGCTGCCGATGTGCGGGCACGGCACCATCGGCGTCGCCACCGTCCTGGTCGAGACCGGGATGGTGCCGGTCGTCGAGCCGGTCACCACCGTGCGGCTGGACACCCCGGCCGGACTGGTGGTCGCCGAGGTGCACGTCGAGGACGGCGCCGCCAAGGCGGTCACCATCCGCAACGTGGCCTCCTACTCCGTCGCACTGGACCGCAAGATCGAGGTGCCCGGCTACGGCACGGTGACCTACGACCTCGCGTACGGCGGCAACTTCTACGCCATCCTGCCGCTCGCCGAGTTCGGGCTGCCCTTCGAACGCGAGCGCAAGCAGGAGATCCTGGACGCCGGCCTCGCGATGATGGACGCGATCAACGCGGGCCCCGACCGGCCGGTGCACCCGGAGGACCCGTCCATCCACAGCTGCCACCACGTCCAGCTGCTCGCCCCCGGCTCCACCGCCGAGCACTCCCGGCACGCGATGGCCATCCACCCCGGCTGGTTCGACCGCTCGCCCTGCGGCACCGGCACCTCGGCGCGGATGGCCCAGCTGCACGCGCGCGGCGAACTCCCGCTCGGCCAGGACTTCCGCAACGACTCCTTCATCGGCACCACCTTCACCGGGCGGCTGGTCGAGGGGACCGAGGTGGCCGGGCGGCCCGCCGTCGTGCCGACCGTCACCGGGCGGGCCTGGGTCACCGGCACCGCCCAGTACTTCCTCGACCCGAGCGACCCGTTCCCGGCGGGCTTCCTGCTGTAGGCCGGGCCCCGAGCCTGCTCCGAACCTCCCCTGAAGGGCTGCCAGTCGTGACCATCACCTCGTACAACCCCGCCGACCCGGACGACCTCGTGACCGCCGTCGAGGAACCCGGCGCCGACGCCGTCCGGGCCGCCGTCGGGCGGGCCCGGAGCGCCCAGGCGGGGTGGCTCGCGGCCGGCGCGGCCGCCCGCGCGGCGGCGCTCGGCCGGATCGCCGACGCCGTCGAGGCGCACGCGGAGGAACTGACCGCGCTGATCGTGCGCGAGGTCGGCAAGCCGCTCGCCGAGGCGCGCGGCGAGGTCGCCCGGACCGCGGCGATCTGGCGCTACTACGCGCAGGCGCCGTACGCGGCCTCGGGAGCGGTGCACGAGCCCGCCGCCGGGCCCGGGCTGCTGCTCACCCGGCGCCGCCCGTACGGGGTGGCCGGGCTGATCGCGCCGTGGAACTTCCCGCTGGCGATCCCCAGCTGGAAGGCCGCGCCGGCGCTGGCGGTGGGCAACACGGCGGTGCTCAAGCCGGCACCCGAGGCGACGGCGTGCGCGCTGCGGCTGGCGGAGCTGACCCGTGCGGCCGGACTGCCCGAGGACGTGTTCACGGTGCTGCCCGGCGGGGCCGAGGAGGGCGCGGCACTGGTCGACGCGGCCGACGTGGTCTCCTTCACCGGCTCGACCGGCGTCGGCCGGGCCGTGGTGCGCGCCGCGACCGGGCGCGGGGTGCCGGTGCAGGCCGAACTCGGCGGGCTGAACGCCGCGCTGGTGCTCCCGGACGCCGACATCGACCAGGCCGCCGGCCACCTCGCGGCCGCCATCGCCGGGTACGCCGGGCAGAAGTGCACCGCCACCAGCCGGGTGATCGCGGTCGGCGCCGCGTACGAGCCGCTGCGCGACGCCCTGGTCAAGGCGCTGGCGGCGGTCGACGACGCGGTGTGCGGGCCGGTGGTCGACTCCGGCGCCCGGGACCGGCTGACGCTCGCCGTCGCCTCGGCCGTCGAGGCCGGGGCGAGCGTGCTCACCGGCGGTGCGGTGCCCGAGCGGGCCGGCTGGTACGTCGAGCCGACCCTGCTCGCCGAGGTGCCGGCCGAACACCCGCTGGCCCGCGAGGAGTTCTTCGGCCCGATCGCCGTGCTGCACGCCGTCGCCGACCTCGACGAGGCGATCGCGCTCGCCAACGACACCCCGCACAGCCTCGCCACCTCGGTCCACACCCGCAGCCTGGACGTGGCCCTGGCCGCCGCCGACCGGCTGGACGCGGGCATGATCCGGATCAACGCCCCCTCCAGCGGCGTCGACTTCCACCTGCCCTTCGGCGGCGCCAAGGGCGCGAGCCACGGCGACCGCGAACAGGGCCAGGCCGCCCTGGACTTCTACACCGTCAGCCGGACGGTCAGCGTGCTGCCGGCCGGAGGTGCCTGATGTTCGTCCGCACCGTCGACTACCACACCGCCGGCGAGCCGTTCCGGATCGTGCTGGACGGCACGCCGGCCATCCCCGGCGACACCGTCGCCGAACGCCGGGCCATCGCGCTCGGCGCGGGCGGCAGCGCCACCGCCCCACGGCCCAGCGCACTGGACGACGTCCGGCGGCTGCTCACCCGCGAGCCGCGCGGACACGCCGGGATGTACGGCGGCTTCCTGGTGCCGCCGGACGACGACGAGGCCCACCTGGGCGTGCTGTTCTGGCACAAGGACGGCTACTCGACGGCCTGCGGGCACGGCACCATCGCGCTCGGCGCCTGGGCTGTCGAGTCCGGACTCGTCGCCGCCCCCGCGGACGGCGTGGCCCGGGTGCGGATCGACGTGCCCTCGGGCCGGGTCACCGCGCTGGTCCACCGGGCCGGCGGGCGCACCACCGGCGTCACCTTCCGCAACGTGCCCACCCGGGTGACCGCGCTGAAGCTGCCGGTGCGGACCTCGCGCGGAACGGTCGAGGTCGCGGTCGCGCATTCCGGCGCCTGCTACGCCTCGGTGCCGGCCGCTTCGCTGGGGCTGGCGGTGGAACCGGCGCAGCTGCCCGAACTCACCGCCGTCGGGCGGGAGATCCGGGCGGCGCTGGCCGGCGAGGACGCGGTCGAGCACCCCACCGACCCCCGGCTGTCCGGCGTGTACGGGGTGATCCTGCACGACGAACTCCCCTCCGACGACGACGTGGTGAACCAGCGGAACGTCACCGTGTTCGCGGACGGGCAGATCGACCGCTCGCCCTGCGGCTCCGGCACCTCCGCCCGGCTCGCGGTGCTCACCGCCGAGGGCCGGCTGGCCCCGGGGGAGCCGCTGCGGCACGAGTCGATCATCGGCACGGTGTTCACCGGCCGGGCGCTCCCCGGCGGGGACCCGCTCGGTGGGGGCGTCGTCACCGAGGTCGGCGGAACCGCCCACCGCACCGGCGAGCACGGTTTCGTCCTGGAGCCGGGCGACGAACTGGGGACGGGGTTCCTCCTGTGAGACCGACCGCACCGCCCGGAACGGCTGTTGTGCCGCTCCAGTACGCCGTACCGGGCACCGGCGGAGTCGGGCCCGCCGGTGCGGTGGGGGCGATCGAGCGGGTGCTGCTGGACGGGTTCGACCCGGAGGCGGCACCCGCCCGATCGGCCGTGCCGGTGCCCGCCGGCGAACTGCTGCTCATGCCCGCGGCCGCCGGGCCGTACGCCGGAGTCAAGATCGCCGGGGTCGCGCCCGCCAACCCCGGGCACGGGCTGCCCCGGATCACCGGCAGCTACCTGCTGCTCGACGGGCCCACCCTGCAACCGATCGCCCTGCTGGACGGCGCCGCGCTCACCGCACTGCGCACACCCGCCGTCACCGCCGCGGCGCTGCGGCGACTGGCCGTTCCGGAGGCGGCGCACCTCGTCCTGTTCGGCTCCGGGCCGCAGGCGTACGGGCACCTGGACGCCCTGCTGGCCGTCCGGCCGCTGACCCGGCTCACCGTGGTGGCACGCCACGCCGGGCGCGCCGCGGCGCTCGCCGGCTACGGGCAGCGGCTCGGGCTGGCCACCGCCGTCGCCGGGCCGGAGGCCGTCGCGGACGCGGACCTGGTGGTCTGCTGCACCACCGCCCGCACGCCGCTGTTCGACGGCGCGCTGGTGCCCGCGCACGCGGCGGTGGCCGCCGTCGGCTCGCACGAACCGGACGCCCGGGAGGTGGACGGGACGCTGGTCGGGCGCGCCGAACTGTACGTCGAGGCCCGGTCGGTCGCGGGCCGCGAGGCCGGGGACCTGCTGATGGCGGGCGTCGCCGGGCGGCAGCTGTGGAACCTGGCCGAGCTGGTGCGCGGCGACGCGCCGGTGCCGACCGGGCGGCCGCGGTTCTTCAAGAGCGTCGGGATGGCCTGGGAGGACCTGGCGGTCGCGGCGGAGGTGTACCGGGCGGGCCGCGTCGCGTCGCCGTAGCGGCTCAGTCGCCGATGAAGCAGATCCAACTGCCCGGGATCGCGGCACAGTTCGCCAGCAGGTTCCGCAGGTCGCGGACGGCCGCCCGCTGCGCCTCGGTGGTGCAGCGGGCGAGCAGTGCGGTGGCTTCCTCGAAGGTGGCGGCCGCGTCCTGCTCGTTGAACCAGGTGTCGCCGTACGGGTCGACCCGGCCGAGTCGGTGGTCGGGCGGGCGGGTGTGTTCGGCCAGGGCGTCGGCGAGCGCGTCGCCGTGGTCGTACGAGAGGTGCAGCATGCCGCTGCCGGGGCGGCCGTCGTACAGGGCGAGGTCGATGCCCAAATCCGTGGCTCCTGACGGTGTTCGGGAGTGGTGAGGCCGGAGCCGGCCCGGTGGGAAGGGATCCCCCGTCGGGTCGGCTCCTTCGCGTTCCGGTGCCGGCGCCCGCTGGTCCGGCGCCGGTCGCGGGTGTCCTGAGGCCGGTTGCGGGTGTCAGACAAGCCCTAGCGCTGCGCGCCGGTGTAGGTCCCGAGCAGTCGGGCCAGGTGTTTGCCGCTGACGAGCAGGGGTTCCTCGCTGCGGGCGATCCGGGCGGCGAGCTCGGCGCCCTCCAGGGTGCAGATGACGGTGCCGGCCAGCTCGGCGGCGTCCTGCGCGCCGATGCCCGCCGCGACCAGGTGGTCCACCACGACGGCCCGCCAGTTGGCGTACGCCGCGGCCACGGCCCGCTCGATCTCGGGTGCGCGGCCGGCCGTCTCCGGGGCGGTGGTGCTGACCGGGCAGCCGTCCTGCCAGTCGGAGGCGCGCAGCTCGCGCGCGAGCATCCGGGTGCAGACGAGCAGCGCCTCGCCGGGGTCGGGCGAGGAGCCCAGTCCGGCGCGCAGCAGGACGGCGAACTCCTCGTCCCCGTGCCGGATCGCCTCGGCGGCCAACTCCTGCTTCCCGCCCGGGAAGAAGTGGTAGACGGAGCCGAGGGTGGCCTCCGCCTCGCGGGAGATCTGCTTGATCCCGGTGCCCTCGTACCCCTGGCGCTGCAGCAGCCGGGAGGTGGCCCGGACGATCCGCTCGCGGGTGCCGACGGTGGTCCTCTCGGGCGTCTTCACGGCGTGATCGTAGCCGATGACATGGATAGAGCGTTCGTTCCAGAGCTGTGCCGGCGTCAGCCCCGTCGCTCCGGATGGAGCGTTCGTTCCGGGGGGAGGGGTGGGCGCAGGCCCGTCGAACAGCGACAGTCGGGGCGTTCCCGGCGCGGCGTCGGCCGGGCGCGGGTGCGGCGAGCCCGAGTGCGATGGTGGGGCGGTTGCGCCGGAGGTGGGCCCCGCGCGGTGGCAGATCGTGTGCCGTCGGCCGTTGTCACGGCCGACGGCCGCTGCCACCATGGCTTTCGACGCCCGGCAGAGTGCTTGAATCGCGGACTGTTGCCTACGCAACGTAACGTGACATTGTACACTGGTGTTCTGCACCCACCCGGAGGAACACCATGGCCGACCTCAAACCCCGCACCCTGATCTCCGTCCAGGAGCGGCTTCGCGACCAGGTCGCCCACGCGCTCCGCGCGGCCCTGATCTCCGGCGAACTGCGCCCCGGCGTCGTCTACTCCGCCCCCGCCCTCGCCGCCGACTTCGGCGTCTCCGCCACCCCCGTCCGCGAGGCCATGCTCGACCTCGCTCGCGAGGGCCTGGTCGAGGCCGTCCGCAACAAGGGTTTCCGGGTCACCGAACTCACCGAACGCGACCTCGACGACTACACCGAGATCCGCGCCCTGATCGAGGTCCCGACCGTGGGCCGGGTCACCCGCAGCGCCACCAAGGACCAGCTGGAGCAGCTGCGCCCGCAGGCGGTTGCCATCGTCGCCGCGGCACGCAAGCACGACCTGATCGGCTACCTGGAGGCCGACCGGCAGTTCCACCTCGACCTGCTCGGCCTCGCCGGCAACGCCCGGCTGGTCGACGTCGTCGGCGACCTGCGCAAGCGGTCGCGGCTCTACGGGCTCAACCGGCTCGACGAGCGCGGCGAGCTGGTGTCGTCGGCGGAGGAACACCTGGAACTGCTCGACCTGATGATCTCCGGCGACGCGGAGGCGGCCGAGGCCTGCATGACGCGGCACCTCAGCCACGTGCGGTCGCTCTGGGCCGGGCAGGGCGAGGCGGCCGAGCCGGAGCGGCCGGCGCTGCGGCTGCGGGCCCGGTAGGGGCCAAACCGCTCGTTCGGGTGAAGACTGGGGACCGGGCGTCGGGGGACGCCCGGGTCCTACGATGATGCTCTCGACACCGGCAGCCAGGAGGAATTCCATGTCCGCCGCAGCAGTGGAAGAGCCCTTCGAGCAGATGACGCTGCTCGAAAGCGCGGAGCTGATCTCGAAGCAGCTCCCCGGCCACCGGGTCGAGATCATCGGAGGACAGATCACCGTGACGCCGCCTCCGGACGGTCAGCACAGTGACACCCTGACCAGCATCAGTGTGCCGTTCATCGTGTCGGGTTTGCACGGTGAGGTGACTCGGGTGCTTCAGGGGGTGGGTCTCTGGTTGCCTGACGGTCCCTCGGACTACGCCATTCCGGACCTGTCGATCGTCGATGCCGACTATGCCGATCACCTGATCGAGCACAATTGCTACGACCCGGTGATCTTCCGGTTCGTGGCCGAGGTGACGTCGTCGAACCACCTGACTGATCTGAAGGTCAAGCCTGCGCTGTACGCAGGTGCCGGAGTGCCCGTTTACCTCATCATCGACCGCAAGAACCTCAAGGTCATGGTTCTCACCGATCCTCGGGACGGCGAATACCGGGTGCACGCCGTCCACCACCCCGGGCAGACGTTCACCTTGCCCGAGTCGATCGGGGCTGCTGTGACGCTCTCGGTGGACGATGTCCTCATCGCGAAGCACTAGCGACCCCGTCCGGAACAACGCGCTCGTGTGCCGTCCCGGGCAGTCCTTCGTGCTGCCCGGGACCGCGGTGGTCCTGGAGGTGGACGACCTGTTCGCCTAGGCCCTGTCCGGACCTAGCCGACCGCCGCGGGCAGGGTCAGCCTCCCGTCGTGGACCTCGGCGACCTGGTCGACGGCCGTCAGGTGGGTGCGGTCGTGGGTGACCAGGACCGTCGCCGTGGCCCGGCGGTGGGTGAGTTCGGTGATCAGGTCCAGGACGGCGGCGCCCCGTTCGTGGTCGAGGGCGCTGGTCGGCTCGTCCACCAGGAGGACCGTGGGGTCGTTCATCAGGGCGCGGGCGATGTTGACGCGCTGGCGCTGGCCGCCGGAGAGCTGGTGCGGGCGGCGGCCGGCCCGGTCGCGCAGGCCGACGGCGTCCAGGAGGTCCAGGGCGCGGGGGAGCGCCTCGCGGGGGGAGCGGCCGTCGAGGTGCGCCATCACCTGGAGCTGTTCGGCGGCGGTGAGCGAGGGCAGCAGGTTGGCCTGCTGGAAGACGATGCCGATCCGGGTGCGGCGCAGGGCGGTGAGGTCCGCCCGGCCGAGGCCGGCGGTGTCGGTGCCGTCGACGACGACCCGCCCGGAGTCCGGGGCGATCAGGGTGGCGGCCACCGCCAGCAGGCTGGACTTGCCGGAGCCGGACGGGCCGACGACGGCGGTGATCGAGCCCTTGGGGACGGTCAGCGAGACGTCGTCGAGGGCGGTGAGCCGGCCGTCGCCGTCCGGGTAGGTCAGGGTGACGCGGTCGAGGGTCAGGGTCATCGGGCGCTCCCCAGGGCGGTCAGCGGGTCGACGGAGGTGATCCGGCGGATGGACAGGGCCGCGCCGACCGCGCCGAGGGCGATCATGACGGCGGCGGGCAGCAGCAGGGTCGGGGCGTCCAGGACGAAGGGCACCGCGGAGCCGATGAGCGAGCCCGCGCCGAGGGCGATCGCGGTGCCGGCGGCCGTGCCGAGCACCAGCAGCAGGACGGCCTGGCCGAGCGCGTCTCGCAGCAGGTAGCGGGTGGACGCGCCGAGGGCCTTGAGGACGGCGATGTCGCCGCTGCGCTGGATCGTCCAGACGGTGAAGAACGCGCCGATCACCAGCGCCGAGATGGCGAACAGGAAGCCGCGCATCAGCTGCAGGGAGCCGTTCTCGGAGGTGTAGGAGCCGATCGCGGCGAGGGCGTCGTCGCGGGTGCGGCTCTGCGTGCCGTGGCGGGCGTCGGCGGCGGCGAGGTCGGCGCCCTTCGCCGTGGTGAGGGCGATGACGGTGGCGTGGCCGGTGCCGCCGGGGGCGAACTGCTGCCAGTCGGTGAGGCTGGTCCAGATCACCGGGGTGTGGCTGTACGCGGCGTCGCCGTCGACGGCCGCGACCCGCAGCGGGTGCCCGGCCAGGGTGAGGTCGGCGCCGGGGGCGAGGCCGCCCAGGTTCTCGGCGGCGGTCCTGGACAGCACCGCCTCGCCGGGGGCGATCCGGGTGCCCTGCGGGGCCAGCCCGGAGCCGTCCGGGACGCCGAAGGCGGAGAGCGCGGCGGTGCGGCTCCCGGCGGCGGCCTTGGTGGTGGTGATGCCGAGCGGCTGGGCGGAGGTGACGCCGGGCTCGCGGGCCCAGGCCTGCCACTGCTCGGGGGTGACCTGGGAGTCGGTGAAGGAGAGCTCCTGCCCGTCGGCGGGTTTACCGAAGACCAGGTGGTCGGCGGGCAGGCCGGTGATCGCGGAGATGTTCTGCCGGCCGAGTCCGGCGGTCAGTCCGGACAACATCCCGACCAGCACGGTGATCAGCACGATGACGGTTCCCATCAGGGCGAACCGCCCCTTGGCGAACCTCAGGTCCCTCCAGGCGACGAACACGGTGGCCTTCCTCTGCACAGGTGATTTCCGACGTTCCCACCGTCGTGGACCGCAGGGCCCCGGGGCATCGCGCCGGGGATTGCATCCTGGGCATCAAAGGACAGAAGCGGAGTTCAACCTTTTGATTGATGCCGGGCCCGGGGAAGGAACTTAGGCTGGACGGATGGCGACCGAACGATCCAGAACCATCCCCGTCGCCCGCGTACTCCAGGTCTGCCTGCACCTGCTCGTGGCGGGCCTGCTCGTCCTCGCCGTCGCCAGGGCCGTCCTCGGCGACCACGGCGGCGACCCGGCGGCCGTCGCCGCCGCGGCCACCGCGATGGGCGCGGTCTACGCCGTCGGGCCGCGACTGGCCGCCGTCCGCCGCTCGCGCCGGGCGGCCGCGCTCTGGCTGGCCCTGCTCGGCGTCACCTGGGCGGGCGTGCTGCTCACCACCCAGGACGGGGTCTGGCTGGCGTTCCCGCTGTACTTCCTGGAACTGCACCTGCTCGGGCGGCGCGGGGGGCCGGTCGCCGTCGGGCTGACCGCCGTCGCGGCGATCGCCGCGTGGTCCTGGCACCAGCACAGCTTCAGCATCGCCGCCTCGATCGGGCCCGCCCTCGGCGCCGCCGTCGCCACCGCCACCGTGCTCGGCTACCAGGCGCTCTACCGGGAGAGCGAGGAACGCCGCCGGCTGATCGACGAACTCACCGCGGCCCGCGCCGACCTCGCCGCCGCCCACCACACCGCCGGGGTGCTGGCCGAACGCGAGCGCCTCGCCCGGGAGATCCACGACACCCTGGCGCAGAGCCTCAGCTCCATCCAGCTGCTGCTGCGGGCGGCCCAGCGGGCCCTGCCCGAGCGCACCGAGGCCGCCGCCGGGTACGTCGAGCAGGCGCGACAGGCCGCCCAGGACAACCTGGACGAGGCCCGGCGCTTCGTCCGCGCGCTCACCCCGCCCGCGCTGGAGAGCGACCCGCTGCCGGTCGCCCTGGAGCGGCTGTGCGCGACCACGACGGCGCACGGCGCACTGCCCGTCCACCTGCACGTCTCCGGCGACCCGGTACGGCTGCCGGTCGCGCAGGAGATCGCGCTGCTGCGGATCGCGCAGTCGGCGCTCGGCAACACCGTCCGGCACGCGAAGGCCTCGCGGGCCGAGGTGACACTCAGCTACATGGAGGGCGAGGTGGCGCTCGACGTGTTCGACGACGGGGCCGGGTTCGACCCGGCGGCGGTCGCGGACCGCACCGGCGGGGACGGCGGGTTCGGGCTGCCCTCGATGCGGGCCCGGGCCCGGGCGCTCGGCGGCACCTTCACGGTGGAGGCCGCGCCCGGGGAGGGCACCGCGGTGGCGGTGCAGCTGCCGGTCACCCCGGAGGCCGGGTCGTGATCCGGCTGCTGATCGCGGACGACCACCCCGTGGTCCGGGCCGGGCTGCGGGCCGTGCTGGAGGGCGAACCGGACTTCGCGATCGTCGCGGAGGCGGCGACCGCCGAGCGGGCCGTCGAACTGGCGGCCGGCGAGGGCGTCGACGTGGTGCTGATGGACCTCCAGTTCGGGCCCGGCTCGGCGATGAACGGCGCGCAGGCCACCGCCGCGATCACCGCCCGGCCGGGCGCGCCGCGGGTCCTGGTCGTCACCACGTTCGACACCGACGCCGACACCCTGCCCGCCCTGGAGGCCGGCGCCACCGGGTACCTGCTCAAGGACGCGCCGCCGGAGGAACTCGCCCAGGCCGTACGGGCCGCCGCGGCCGGCCGCTCGGCGCTCGCGTCCAGCGTCGCCGACCGGCTGCTGGAACGGATGCGCACGCCCGCGGCCGCGCTCAGCGCGCGGGAGACCGAGGTGCTGGGGCTGGTCGCCGACGGGCTGACCAACCAGCAGGTCAGCCAGCGGCTGCACCTGAGCCAGGCCACCGTGAAGTCCCACCTGGTGCATATCTACACCAAGTTGGGGGTGGACTCGCGCACCGCGGCGGTGCGGGAGGCGCGCGGGCGGGGGCTGATCCGCCGGGCGTAGGGTGGGCGGGGTCCGAACCTTCCGGTGGAGTGGAGGAACCCCGATGGCCGTGCGTCTCGACGGACTCGCCGTGCCGGTGATCGCCGCACCGATGGCGGGCGGGGCCTCGACCCCGGAACTGGTCGCCGCGGTGAACCGGGCCGGCGGACTGGGCTTCCTCGCGGCCGGGTACCGGAGCGCCACCGCGATGACCGAACAGGTCGCACTGGTACGGACGTCCGGCGACCGGCCGTTCGGGGTGAACCTCTTCGTCCCGGCACCGCCCGGGGACCGGGCCGCCGTCGCCGCCTACCGGGAGCGGCTGCGGCCCGAGGCCGAGCAGTGGGGGGTGACGCTGCCGGAGGACATCGGGCCGGACCGGGACGACTGGGAGGCCAAGCTCGCCGCGCTGCTCGCCGACCCGGTACCGGTGGTCTCCTACACCTTCGGCCTGCCCACGGCCGAGGAGGCCGCGGCGCTGCGGGCCGTCGGAACGCTGCAGATCGGCACCGTCACCACGCCGGAGGAGGCGCAGGCGGCGCAGGCGGTGGGGATGGACGCGCTGTGCGTGCAGGGCCCGGAGGCAGGCGGGCACCGGGGCACCCACCGGGTCGCGGACCCGCCGGGCGAGCTGCCGCTGCTCGAACTGCTCCCCGCCGTACGGGAGGTGACGGCGCTGCCGCTGATCGCCGCCGGCGGGATCGGCGACGGCGCGGCGATCGCGGCGGCGCTGCGGGCGGGAGCGGTCGCGGTGCAGCTGGGCACGGCGCTGCTGCGCGCCGACGAGTCCGGCGCCTCGGCGGCGCACCGGGCGGCGCTCACCGGACTCCCGGACACGACCGTCACCCGCGCCTTCACCGGCCGCCCCGCGCGCGGCCTGCGCAACGCCTTCATCGACCGCCACGGCCCGTACGCCCCGCCCGCCTACCCCGAGGTCCACCACCTCACCGCCCCGCTCCGGGTCGCCGCCACCCGCCGCGGCGACACCACGGCCATGCACCTCTGGGCCGGCACCGCCCACCACCTGGCCGAGCCCGGTCCGGCGGAGGCCATCGTCGCCGACCTGTGGCGCGCCGCCCGGGGGTAGTGCGCCCGACGCGCGCCGGGCACGGCGTGTTGTCCCTCGCGGGGGTGGATTGAGGGGGAAAGTGCGCGGTACTCTATAAGGGACAACTTAATCTCAGGGGTATGTGGGAGATCACGCTTCTGGCGCCGGTCGAGGAGTGGTACTTGCAGGTTTGTGAGGATGACCCGAAGACGGCCGAGAGAGTCCTCGAGGCGCTGGACTTGCTGGCCGATGAGGGGCCGACCTTGGGGCGGCCCGTGGTGGACAGGATCCACCGCAGTCGCCTGCACAACCTCAAGGACTGAGGCCGGGCTCCACGGGTGCCAGTGAAGTGCGCATGCTGTTCGTCTTCGACCAGGAGAGGGAGGCCATCATCCTCGTGGCGGGTGACAAGTCCGGTCGCTGGTCGGGGTGGTACGACGAGTCGATCCCTCTCGCGGAGAAGCGCTACGCGAACTACGTGGAGGAGCAACGGAACGGAGCACGCCGATGAAGGGTCGTAGTTGGACCGAGGTGCGGGCCGAGGTCATGAAGCGGTACCCCGAGCTGGCGACGCCGGAGGCCGAGGCGGGCCGGACGCTGATGCGTCAGGAGATGCTGGCCCAGATTCGGGGGCATGAGCTCGCCGAGTTGCGGCGGAAGGCCGGGCTCACGCAGAAGCACGTGGCCGAGTTGCTCGGAGTCAGCCAGGCACGGGTGTCGCAGATCGAACACGGCCAGGTCGACAGCCTGGACAACCTCCGCGCCTACGCCGCCGCGATCGGTGGCGAGGTCGAGGTGACCGTCCGGCAGGGCGAGCGGACGATCAAGGTGGCCTGACCGTCCGCTCGGCCCCGGGGCGGTCACGCCAGCAGGTCGGACATCCAGGACTCGACGTCCTTGACCGTCCTCGGGAGGGCGCCCGACATCAGGTGGGCGCCCTCCGCCGTGATCACCAGGTCGTCCTCGATGCGGATGCCGAGGCCGCGCAGCTCGACGGGGAGGGTCTCGTCGTCGGGCTGGAGGTAGAGGCCGGGTTCGACGGTGAGGACCATGCCCTCCTCCAGGACGCCGTCGAGGTAGCGGTCGGCGCGGGACTTGGCGCAGTCGTGGTAGTCGAGGCCGAGCATGTGGCCGCTGCCGCAGAGGGTGTAGCGGCGGTACAGGCCGTTGTCCTCGGCGAGGGCCTGTTCGGCGGGGACGCGCAGGACGCCCCAGTCGGCGAGGCCTTCGGCGATGACCTGCATGGCGGCGCGGTGGAAGTCGCGGAAGCGGGCGCCGGGGCGCAGGGCGGCGATGCCGGCGCTCTGGGCGGCCAGGACCAGTTCGTAGGCCTGGCGTTGGACGGGGGTGAAGGTGCCGCCGAGGGGGAGGGTGCGGGTGATGTCTGCGGCGTAGAGGGTGTCCGTTTCGACGCCGGCGTCCAGCAGGAGCAGGGAGTCCGGGTCGAGGGCGCCGTCGTTGCGGATCCAGTGCAGGACGCAGGCGTGGGCGCCGGAGGCGGCGATGGTGGTGTAGGCGGTGCCGTTGCCCTCGGCGCGGGCGCGCAGGTCGAAGACGCCTTCGATCCAGCGTTCGCCGCGGTGGTGGCGCAGGGCGGCGGGCAGGGCGCGGACGACGTCCTCGAAGCCGGTGGTGGTGTGGTCGACGGCGAGTTGCAGCTGGCCGATCTCCCACTCGTCCTTGACCAGGCGCAACTCGGAGAGCACGGCGGCCAGTTCACCGTCCTCGGCGGTGGCGATGCGCCGTCCGGCGGCCTCGTCGACGAGGGCGTCGGTGCCGGTGAGGACGCGGGTGGGCGGCTGGGGGCCGGAGAGCAGTGCGCCCAGGTCGTCGAGGTGTCGGGTGCGGATGCCGGTGAGCAGGGCGGCTTCGGCGAGGTCGGGCCGGGGGCCGACCCAGAACTCGCCGTAGCGGCGGTCGCGGTAGAACTCGCCGCCGTCGCGCGGGGACCGGGGGCGCAGGTGGAGGACGGGTTCGTGGCCTTCGGGGCCGGCCGGTTCGAGGACGAGGACGTGGTCGGCCTGGTCCTCGCCGGTGAGTCCGGTGAGCCAGACGTACGCGCTGTGCGGGCGGAAGCGGTGGTCGAGGTCGTTGCAGCGGACCTTGAGCCGGCCGGCCGGGACGATCAGCCGTTCGCCGGGGAAGGCGGCGGAGAGGCGGGCCCGGCGGCCGGGGAAGCGGTCGTACCCGGGGACGCGCAGGTCGGTGGGGAGCGGGGTGGCGGCCCAGCGGGTGCCCATGAAGGCGGCGAGGGCGGGGGTGACCGGGAGGTCGTGGCTCCCGGTGCTGAGGCCGGTCTGGGGCAGGGTCACCGGTGAACTCCTAGGCGGGGCTGGGGAGATGCGTGGCGGGGGTGCGGGCACGGACACAGCTCGGTAACGGGCGGCGTCACCTCTTGTGCAGTGCAATTTCACATTACTATGTTACGGGTCACACAGCGGAGCGGCCGGATCAGGCCCCCCACAGCGGAGTTGCACATGACCAGGCGCACCCACGCCGCCCTCGCGGCGGCCCTCGCGGCGACCCTCACCCTCGGCCTCGGGGCCTGCAAGAACGACAAGAGCGACAGCGGCGGTGACGCGGCCCCCTCCAGCACCAAGGGCCCGGGCGCGGAGAGCGGCTCGATCGTCGGCGGGACCCCGGCCAAGGGCGGCACGCTCACCGTCCTGACCAACCAGGACTTCGCCCACCTCGACCCGGCCCGCAACTGGGTGGTGCCGCACATGGACTTCGGGACCCGGCTGCTCTACCGCACCCTGACCACCTTCAAGGCCGAACCGGGCGCCGCCGGCAGCGAGATCGTCCCGGACCTCGCCACCGACCTGGGCACGTCCTCCGAGGGCGGCAAGGTGTGGACCTTCACCCTCAAGGAGGGCCTGAAGTACGAGGACGGCAGCCCGATCAAGTCCGCCGACATCAAGTACAACGTCGAGCGGTCCTTCTCCCCGGACCTCACCGGCGGCCCCGACTACGCGGCGCAGTACCTGGCCGGCGGCGAGAACTACAAGGGCCCGCTGACCGGCGAGCACCTGGCGAGCATCGAGACGCCGGACGACAGGACGATCGTCTTCCACCTGAAGCGCCCGGTCGCCGAGTTCTCGGACACCGTCACCCTGCCGACCTTCTCCCCGGTGCCGCAGTCCCAGGAGAAGGGCACCCAGTACGACTCCCGGCCGTTCTCCTCCGGCCCGTACAAGATCGAGACCTACGACCGCGGCAAGCAGCTGGTGCTGGTCCGCAACACCAACTGGGACCCGGCCACCGACACCGTCCGCAAGGCCTACCCGGACAAGGTCGTGGTCACCCAGGGCATCAAGGGCGGCCAGGCCGACGACCGGATCATCGCCAGCGACGGCGCCGACGCCAACGCCGTCAACATGCCCTGGATGCAGCACGAGACCGTCGCCAAGGTGCTGCCCAAGGCGGACGTCAAGTCCCGCATGGTGGCCGAGCGGACCGGCTGCACCGACATGCTCTACATGAACACCGCCAAGGCCCCCTTCGACGACCCGAAGGTGCGCGAGGCGATGATGTGGGCGGTCGACCGCGAGGCGCAGGTGACGGCGTTCGGCGGCCCGGCGGTGACCGACGTGGCGACCTCCTACCTGCCCCCGTCCCTGACCGGCGGCGTCACCTCCGACCCGCTGAAGATCCCGGCGGCCGGCGACCCGGAGAAGGCCAAGGCACTGCTCAAGGAGGCGGGCAGGACCGACCTCAAGGTCGCGCTCACCGTCTCGCTCGGCGACAAGACCCGCGCCGAGGCGATCCAGCAGTCGCTGGCGAAGGCCGGCGTCCAGGTCACCGTCAACACCACGGACCCGTCGGCGTTCGCCGACACCATCGGCGACATCAAGAACGCCCCCGAGCTGACCATCAACGGCTGGTGTCCCGACTACCCGTCCGGTGCCACCTTCCTGCCGTTCCTCTTCGACGGCCGCACCATCAAGGAGAAGGGCAACCAGGGCAACTACAGCCAGTTCCGGGACCAGGCCACGATGGACCGGATGGACCAGATCGCGGCCATGACGGACGTCAACGAGGCCAACAAGGCCTGGCAGCAGCTGGACCAGGACCTGATGAAGAAGGCCCCGGCCGTCCCGCTGATGTGGCAGCGCCGCCCCCTGCTGGTGGGCACCAACGTCGCCGGCGCGTTCGGCAACTCCGGGTACGCCGGCATGATCGACCTCGCCGTGGTCGGCCTCAAGGACCCCGCCAAGGGCAAGGGCTGAGGGGCCGACACCGATGAGTACCACCACTGAGCCCGCCGCCGTGGCCGGCGCCAGGGCGGCGGGCGCCGAGAAGGGGGCCGGGCGGGGGCCGTGGCGGCTGGTCTGGGACCAGCTGTGGGCCAAGGGCCCGGCCCGGTTCGGGCTGATCACCGTCGGCGTGCTGCTCCTGGCCGCCGCGCTGGCCGGACCGCTGAGCTCGCTCGGCGGCTGGACCCCCGAGGAGTTCGACAAGCGCGCCGTGGACCCGTACCTGGGCGGCCTGCCCCGGGGCGACTTCGGCGGCATCAGCACCCGGCACTGGCTGGGCGTCGAGCCGATCACCGGGCGCGACCTGTTCGCCCGGGTGCTGCACGGCGGGCAGGTGTCCCTGCTGATCGCGTTCACCGCGACCGCGGTCGTCGTGGTCGCCGGCACCCTGGCGGGCATCGCGGCCGGCTACTTCGGCGGCCGCACCGACACGCTGCTGTCCCGGCTGATGGACCTCACGATGTCCTTCCCGTCGCTGATCTTCATGATCGCGATGATGTCGGTCGCCAAGGACGTCAACCGGATCCTGCTGATCACCCTGGTGATCGGCCTGTTCACCTGGCCCGGCATCGCCCGCGTGGTCCGCGGACAGACGCTGTCGCTCAAGCACCGCGAGTACGTCGAGGCCGCCAAGGTCGGCGGCGCCCGGTCCTGGCGGATCCTCACGAGGGAGATCCTGCCCAACGTCTCCGGCCCGATCATCGCGTACACCACGCTGCTCATCCCCGGCATGATCGCCACCGAGGCCGCGCTCAGCTACCTCGGCGTGGGCGTGCGCCCGCCGACCCCGTCCTGGGGACAGATGATCGCCGAGAGCATCGTGCACTACGAGACCGACCCGACGTACTTCCTGATCCCGACGGCCTTCCTGTTCCTCGCCGTACTCGCGTTCACCCTGCTCGGGGACGCGCTGCGCGACATCCTCGACCCCCGGGGAGGCCGGTCGTGATCCTCTACCTCGGCCGCCGACTGCTCGGCGTGGCGGGCATCCTGCTCGCCATCTGCGCCATCACCTTCACCATCTTCTACCTGCTGCCCAACGACCCGGCCGCGGCGGCCTGCGGCAAGACCTGCAGCCCCGAGCGGCTCGCCGACGTCAAGGCGGCGATGGGCCTGGACAAGCCGGTCTGGGACCAGTTCCTCGCCTACCTCGGCGGCATCTTCGCCGGCCGCGACTACGGCACCGGCCCCAGCGCCGTGCACTGCGGCTTCCCGTGCCTCGGCTACTCCTACGAGTACGGGCTGCCGGTGTGGGACCTGCTGACCGACCGGCTGCCGGTCTCCGTCTCGCTGGCCCTCGGCGCGGCCGTGCTCTGGCTGATCCTCGGCCTCGGCGCGGGCGTCACCTCGGCGCTGCGCAAGGGCCGGCCGGTCGACCGGACGCTGATGGTGCTCTCGGTCGGCACCGCCTCGCTGCCGGTCTACTTCACCTCGATCATGCTGATCTGGGGCGTCGTCAGGACGGCCGGGCTGCTGCCCTACCCGGCCTACCACCAGTTCAACGAGAACCCCTTCGCGTGGGCCTCCAACCTGCTGCTGCCGTGGATCGCCCTGGCCCTGCTGTACGCGGCCATGTACGCCCGGCAGAGCCGCAACGCGATGATCGAGGCGATGGCCGAGCCGTACATCCGCACCGCCCGGGCCAAGGGCCTGCCGGCGCGGACGGTCACGGTCAAGCACGGGCTGCGCGCCGGGATGACGCCGATCCTCACCATCTTCGGCATGGACCTCGGCGGGCTGCTCGCCGGAGCCGTCATCACCGAGTCCATCTTCGGACTGCCCGGTGTCGGCCGGCTGTTCTACGACGGCCTGGGCCGCTCCGACCAGCCCGTCATCCTCGGCGTCACCCTGCTCGCGGCCTTCTTCATCGTCGCGGCGAACCTGCTGGTCGACCTGCTCTACGCGTTCGTCGACCCGAGAGTGAGGTACTGATGACGAGCTTGTTGGAGGTCGAGGACCTCAGGGTCGCCTTCGACACCCCGCGCGGCACGGTCCGGGCCGTGGACGGCATCTCCTTCGCCGTCGAGGCCGGACGCACCCTCGGCCTGGTCGGCGAGTCCGGCAGCGGCAAGTCCGTCACCTCGCTCGCCGTCATGGGCCTGCACCGCGGCGCCGCCGTCACCGGCTCGATCCGGCTGCACGGGCAGGAGCTGAACGGGCTCGGGGAGAAGGCGCTGGGCGCGGTCCGGGGCCGCCGGGTCGCGATGATCTTCCAGGACCCGCTGTCCAGCCTGCACCCCTTCTACACCGTCGGCGAGCAGATCGCCGAGCACTACCGGGTGCACTTCAAGGCCGGCCGCAAGGCGGGCCGGGCCCGCGCGGTGGAGATGCTGGCCGAGGTCGGCATCCCCGAACCGGCCCGCCGGGTCGACGAGTACCCGCACCAGTTCTCCGGCGGCATGCGCCAGCGCGTCATGATCGCCATGGCACTGGCCTGCGAGCCCGACCTGCTGATCGCCGACGAGCCCACCACGGCGCTCGACGTCACCGTCCAGGCCCAGATCCTCGACCTGATCGCCCGGATCCAGCAGGAGCGCGGCCTCGGCGTCGTGATGATCACCCACGACCTCGGCGTGGTCGCCCGGGTCGCCCACGAGGTGCTGGTCATGTACGGCGGCCGGGCGGCCGAACAGGCCCCGGTGACAGCACTGTTCGCACGGCCCGCGCACCCGTACACCCGCGGCCTGCTGGACTCGCTGCCGCGCCTGGACGACACCGACGACGCCCCGCTGCGGGCCATCCCCGGCAGCCCGCCGTCGCTGATCGCCCCCGCCCCCGGCTGCTCCTTCGCCCCGCGCTGCGCCCGCACCACCGGCGCGTCCGCCGAGGAGCACGCCCGTTGCCTGGCCGAACGCCCCCTGCTCGGCGCGCTCGCCCCCGGCCACCAGGCCGCCTGCCACCTGCCGCTGGTGCCGGAAGGGGTGCTCCCGTGAGCGAACGAAGCGAACACACGACCAACAGGCGCGAGCGGGCGGATGCCCCTGCCGAGCGAAGCGAGGTGGGCGCATGAGCGAACCGCTGCTGTCCGTACGGGACCTGGTGAAGACCTTCCCCGGCCGGCGCGGCCGCACCGGGCGGCCGGGCGCACCGGTCCGGGCCGTGGACGGCGTCAGCTTCGACGTCGGCGCGGGGGAGACGCTCGGCCTGGTCGGCGAGTCCGGCTGCGGCAAGTCCACCACCGGCCGGATGATCGTCCGGCTGCTGGACCCGACCTCGGGCACCGTCACCTTCGACGGCACCGAGATCGGCGGGCTCTCCCAGGCCAGGCTGCGCCCGCACCGGCGGGACCTGCAGATGGTCTTCCAGGACCCGTACTCCTCGCTCAACCCCCGGCAGACGGTGTCCCGGATCATCTCCGAGCCGCTGCTGGTCCAGGGCGAGAGCGCGACGGCCGCGCGCAAGCGGGCGGCCGAGCTGATGGAACTGGTCGGGCTGATCCCCGAACACCTGGACCGCTACCCGCATGAGTTCTCCGGCGGCCAGGCGCAGCGGATCGGCATCGCCCGCTCGCTGGCCACCTCGCCGCGGCTGGTGATCGCCGACGAGCCGGTCTCCGCGCTGGACGTGTCCATCCAGGCCCAGGTGGTCAACCTGATGGAGCGGCTCCAGCAGGAGCTGGGACTGGCGTACGTGTTCATCGCGCACGACCTCTCGGTGGTCAAGCGGGTCTGCGACCGGGTCGCGGTGATGTACCTGGGCCGGATCGTGGAGATCGGCGACAAGGCCGAGGTGTACGGCAGCCCCGCGCACCCGTACACCCGGGCGCTGCTGTCCGCGGTGCCGCTGCCGGACCCGGAGGCGGAGCGGACCCGGGACCGGATCGTGCTGCTCGGCGACCCGCCGAGCCCGGCCGACCCGCCCCCCGGGTGCAGCTTCCACCCGCGCTGCCCGAAGGCGCAGGAGCTGTGCCGGACGGAACGGCCGCTGCTGCGGATCGCCGGCCCGGGCAGTCGGCAGGCGGCCTGTCACTTCCCGGAGGTGTGATCCGGGACCGCCCGGAGGTGTGATCCGGGCGCCGATACGCCCGGTCGGGCGCGGCGGGGAACCCTTCGAGGGCCGCGTCCGACCGGGTTCCACCCGTGCCGCCCGGAGTTCGCCGTGCCACCGGGTGTTCGCCGCGCGGGTGCTCGCCGGGCCGGGTGCGCACGGCGTCGGGGTGTTCAGTCCTCCGGCAGCAGCAGGCGCGGGCCGGGCCCCTCGGCGGCCAGTTCGTCGCCGGGGTTGAGCACCCGGCAGCGGCGCAGCGACACGCAGCCGCAGCCGATGCAGCCGGTGAGCTCGCCCTCCAGTCGCTCCAGTTCCAGCCGGCGGGCGCGCAGCTGTTCGGCCCAGCGCAGGGAGATGCGCTCCCAGTCGTGCTTGCCGGGCATCCGGTCCTCCGGGAGGCCGGCGAAGACCTCGGCGACCTCGCTGAGCGGGATTCCGAGCCGCTTGGCGACCAGGATGAGCGAGATCCGGCGCAGCACGTGCCGGCGGTAGCGGCGCTGGTTTCCGGCCGACCGTTCCGAGGTGATCAGCCCCTGGCCCTCGTAGAAGCGCACCGCCGAGGTGGCTATCCCGGCCCGCCGGGCCACGTCGCCGACGCTCAGCAGGTCGACCGGTGCGGTGCTCATGACGGCTCCTTGACGTCAAGCTCTCTTGAAGTTCAACGGTACTCGACCTGACCGGATCGGCCGCCGTGAAGAGCGACACGACCGGTGCCGAGCAGGACAGTTGCCCAGCGGAACCGTCGCCGGGGGAGGCCTCCGGCGGATGGCGCGAACTCTTCTCCGGCCGGTACACCGCCGCCGCGGAAGGGCCCCGGATCCCCGTCGTCGGGGGGATCCGGGGCCCACTCGTGCGCGGCC
Organism: Kitasatospora sp. NPDC059599; assembly: GCF_042735125.1. Lineage (NCBI taxonomy): Bacteria > Bacillati > Actinomycetota > Actinomycetes > Kitasatosporales > Streptomycetaceae > Kitasatospora > Kitasatospora sp. NPDC059599. The sequence goes on from NZ_JBHWCL010000064.1 coordinate 30,359, forward strand.
GGCCCACGCGCGGGCCGGCCGCGGGCGGCTCAGGAGGCCGGGCCCACCCGGACGGTGGTGATCCGCCCGCCCTGGGACTCCCGGACGACCTCGATCCTGGTGTTGGTGTCCGGGACCTTCACCGTCAGCTGCGGCGTGGCCGGGTCGGCGTACACCCCGCTGTGGTCGTTGAACACCGGGACGGCCGGCTCGGCCGGGATCCGCACCGCGACGCCGCCCTTGTGCAGGGTGAACGGCGTGGTCGGCTTGAGCGAGAAGGTGGCGTCGAAGGTCTGCGCCCGCGCGTTGACCAGGGTGCCGTCGGCGAAGCGGATCGGCGCGGGGTGGGCGTCGATCGGTAGGATCAGCCCGCCGCCGGGGTGGTCCTTGGTGTTGTTGTCGCCGTACGAGGTGTCCCACAGCCAGAGCAGGACGCCCTCCTGGTACGGGTAGGGGTCGACCACGTTGGCCTTGCCGGTGACGCCGGTGTAGCCGAAGTTGTACGGCCCGGTCCTCAGGAACGCCCCGTAGCCGGTGTAGCGGCGGTTCTCGGCGATGTAGGCCCGCGGGTGCTGCTTGACGGCGGTGCGGCCGGTGATCACCGTGAAGCCGTTGGCTGTCCAGCCGCCGGCTCCGTTCTCCGCGCCGTCGGCGAACAGCTCCGTACCCGCGGCGGTGGCGCGCACGGCGTCCACCAGGACGCCCTTGCCGTGGGTGTTGCTGTCCGAGGTGACGTGGAAGCGCAGCCGGACCTGCTGTCCGAGGTAGCCGTCGAGCGGGATGTGGAGCTTCCGGTAGGTGCCGGAAGTGCCGCTCAGCCCTGGGGTGTTGGCGCTGGTGTTGCCGATCGGCGCGCCGTCGACGGTGCCGCCGAGGGCGGTCCAGTGCTTGCCCTGGTCGGTGGAGGCCTCGACGGTCAGGAAGTCGTAGTCCTGCTCGACGTCGTACCAGACCGCGGCGTCCAGTGCGGCGGGTCCGGCGGCGGTGCGCAGGTCGACGTCCCGGGCGAGGGAGTTGTCGAGGTTGTCGCCGGTGTCGCTCCACCACTGCCTGCCGCCCTCGTAGGGGTCGGCGAGGTCGGTGCTGGTGGTGCCGTCCGGCAGGTGCACGAGGACCGCCTGCGCCTGGTCGGTGTTGTAGCTGCTGACGCCGAGGGCGTGGCTGGAGCGGGTCGCGGCCTGCGCCTCGTCGTAGTTGAGCCAGCCGAACTGCAGTTTGCTCCAGGCGTCGAGGTCGCCCGGGTAGCCGCCGGTGGTGTTGGGGCCCTTGCCCAGGTACGAGCCGGAGGACATCAGCGACCAGAAGTTGACGCTGTTGTCGCCGCCGTTGGTCGGGTAGAGGTCGGGCAGGCCGAGGTTGTGGCCGTACTCGTGGGCGAACAGGCCGACGCCGCTGTTCTCGCCCGCCTGGACGTAGTCGTAGACGTACAGGCCGGTGTCGCCGACGGGGGCGCCGCCGATCTTGTCGCCGGCCGGGCCGGTCTGGCCGGTCGCGTCGGGGAAGGCCCAACTGCGGTGCGCCCACAGCGCGTCGGCGCCCTGGGCGCCGCCGCCCCAGGTCTCGTCCACGCCGGCGTGGACCACGATGACGTTGTCCAGGTAGCCGTCGGGCTGGGCGAACTCGCCGTCCTTGTCGTGGTCGTAGCGGTCGTAGACGTCGTACTGGGCGAGCTGTGCCTTGATGTCGGCGGTGGAGCGGCCCTTGGCGACCTCGCCGTCGTACCAGGCCTTGACGGCGTCCCGGACGAACTCCTGGGCCTGGGTCCAGGCGCCGGAGCCCTGCGGGCCCTTGTTGCTGCCGTAGCGGGCCTCGTTGTACGGGACGGTGACCCAGTCGCTGACGGTGCCCTCGACGTCGTACCGGCCGGAGGACTGGGTGCGGTAGTAGTTGCGCATCGACACGGCGCCGGGCGAGTCGTCGAAGAACATCTTCTGGTAGTACGTCCGGTCGAAGTCCGGTGACCACAGTGTGTGGTTGTCGTCCTTGCCCGGCTTCGGGATCTGGTTGTGGCGCGGGCCGGGGGTGCCGCCGTAGCGGGCCTGGCCGTTCCACTGCGTGGAGTCGTCGACCTCGTCGCCGAACTGGGCGAGGATCACGAAGACCTTGTCCGTACGCTGGTGGGCGAGTTGGACGTAGTCGTTGCCGATCTTCACCTTCGCCGGGGCCCGTTTGTCGGCGCTCTTGGCGACGGCGCCCTTGTTGAGCTGTTCCAGGGCCTTGCTGCGGAGCGCCTGGCGCTCGCGCTCCTGCGGGACGAGCGGTGCGGGCGGGCCCTCGGCGCCCTGCTGGGCGGCCTCGGAGGCCGCGGCGGTGACGGCGAGGGGTGCGGGGGGTGCGGCCTGGGCGGGCGTGCCCAGCAGGGTGGCCGCTATCGCGCTCGTGGTGAGCGCGGCTGCGAGGGCCGCGGACAGTCTGCGCAACTGACCGGTCCTTTCCGGAGGATGGGGTGCTTCGGGTCGTCGGTCGGTGAAGCGCAGGTAATATTTCACATGTCACCGGTCACGTGGAAGGGGTCCGGCGCAAGCGGAAGGGGCGCCGCACCCGAAGGTGCGACGCCCCTTGCGGCGTGGCCTCGTGCCGCTTCGTCAGGCGTGCGGGCGGCCGGACCCGTCAGCCGTTGGAGAAGTCCAGCACCAGGCTGAACACCACCAGTGCCGCGAACACCACCGCCAGGGTGGCCGGCCCGGTGGCGTACAGCGCGACCGCGGCCGCGCCCAGCAGCACCAGCTTGAGCGCCAGCCGTGCGGCGAGCGGCAGTTCGACCTTCGCCCGGCGCTCGGCCAGGAACACGTCCCAGACCGCGCGGGCCGCGGCCGGGACGCCGAGCCCCAGCAGCAGCCGCAGGGCCAGGCCGTCACCGGTCCGGAAGCCCCAGTAGCAGAGCGCCGCCAGGCTCGCGAGCTGCACCCCGAAGCCGAGTTCGGTGCCGGCCCTGGCCAGCGACCTGCGCAGTCGCCGCTCCGTCGGGCCGGGTCTGTCGATCGTCATCCGCGCGCTCTCCCCGCCTCGGTCCCCGCCCGCCGGGCCGCCCGGGCCGGCAGGCCGTCAAGCGGAGTGTCGCAGCCCGGCAGGGCGAACTCAACGGATCTTCCTGCGGCTGCCGGTCGATGCCTCCGACCTGCCGGTTCGTCAGCGGTCCTGCCGTCAGCGGGTGGTGTACTCGACGGCCACGCTGACCACCACCAGCACGGCGTAGACCACCGCGAGCGTGCTCCGCCCGGCGGCGTACAGGGCGAGCGCGGCCGTGCCCAGGGTCAGCAGCTTGAGCACGATCTCCGCGGCGACCGGCAGCCGGAACGTCGGCCCGCCCGCGGCCAGGAACAGGCCCCAGACGGTGGCCGCCAGGGCCGGTGCGCCGAGCCCCAGCAGCAGCCGGGTGCCCAGGGTGGAACCGGTCCTGAAGCCCCAGTAGCAGAGCGCCGCCAGCATGGCGAGCTCCAGCCCGAAGGCGAGGCCGGCGTTGCCGGCGGTCAGCGGGGTCCACTGCCGCTGTCCGACCGGGCCCGGTCTGTCGATCCTCATCCGTGCTCTCCCCGTTCGACTGCCCCGCCCGGACCGGACGGCGGTCACGCGGAGTGTCGCAGTCCGGCCCGGGCGGCGCAACGGATCAGCCCAGGGAGGCCTTCAGGAAGGCGCGTTCGGCCAGGCTCAGCCGCTCGTTGGTCCCGTCCGGGGTCATGTGGGTGACGCCCGGCAGCGGCAGCACCGCGTGCGGACGGCCGGCCGTGGTGAGGGCCTGGGAGAGCAGCAGGGTGTGCGAGGGGTGGACGTTGTCGTCGGCCAGGCCGTGGATCAGCAGCAGCGGCCTGGTCAGGCCGGGCGCGTCGGTGAGCAGGCAGTCGCCGGCGTAGCCCGCGGGGTTGTCCTGCGGCAGGCCGAGGTAGCGCTCGGTGTACGCGGTGTCGTACTGCCGGAAGTCGGTGGGTGGGGCGCCCGCGCAGGCGGCGTGGAAGACGTCCGGGCGGCGCAGCACGGCGAGCGCGGCGAAGTAGCCGCCGTAGGACCAGCCGCGCACGCCGACCCGGTCGAGGTCGAGGTCCGGGTGGCGCGCGGCGAGCGCGTGCAGGGCGTCGACCTGGTCGTCCAGGGCGGCCTGGGAGAACCGGCGGAAGATCGCCCGGGTGAAGTCCGGGGTCACGAACGGGGTGCCGCGGTTGTCGGTGGTGACCACGGCGAAGCCCTGGTCGGCCCACCACTGGCGGAGCTGCCAGCGGCGTGGTTCGGCGGCCACGGCCTGGTGTCCCGGCCCGCCGTAGACGTCCAGCAGGACGGGCAGCCGACGGCCGGGGACGTGGTCGCGCGGGTACACCAGGGCGGTCGGCAGGCCGCGTTCGGTGACCCGGGCGAGCAGCGGGCGGACCCGGTACGGCAGCGCGGCGGAGTGGTCGGTGAGCGCCGTCTCGCGGCCGTCGCGCAGGACGCGGCGGTGGGTCCCGTCGGCGGAGGCCGAGATGAGCAGCAGGGTGTCGGCGGCGGCCAGGGCGGAGTGCACGCCGGGGCCGGTGGTGAGGAGTTCGGGTGCGCCGCCGTCCGGGTCGACCAGGTGGACGTACTGGTCGGCGGGGTCGCCCTGGCCGGTCTCGCAGAGCAGTCGGCCGTGCAGCCGGCCGACCACCCGGCGGATCTGCAGCCCGGTGGTGTCCAGCGGCTTGCCGTCCAGGGCGAGGCCGCGGGCCTGCGGGGTGTCGTGGACGGTGAGCAGCCGGCCGTCGGGCAGCCGGTCGGGGGTTCCGGGCAGCTCGTCCACCCAGAACTCGTCGGTGGTGCGGGAGAGTTCGCGGGTCTCGCCGGTGGCGGGGTCGGCGCTGAGCAGCAGGATGTTCTGTTGCAGCCGGTCGGCGACGGTGAGCAGCACCTCGTGGTCGGAGGCCCAGGAGGCGGCGCAGAGGTACGGGAAGCCGTCGGCGTCCCAGTGCAGCCGGGTCCGGCCGCCGTCGAGGCCGAGGACCCAGAGCTGGACGTCCGCGTTGGGGCCGCCGGCCTGCGGGTAGGCGAAGTCCTCGGGCGCCTCGGCGGGGCGGGCCGGGTCGGCGAAGTGGCGGCGGGGGAGGGCGGATTCGTCCACCCGGGCGGCCAGCAGCGCGCCGCCGTCCGGGCGCCACCAGTGGCCGCGGGCGCGGCCGAGTTCCTCGGCGGCGGCGAACTCGGCGACGCCCCAGCGGGCGCCGTCGGAGGGGGAGAGCGGTTCGAGGCCGGGGGTGACGTACAGGGCGTCGTCGGCGACGTAGGCGACGCGCTGGCCGGTGGTGTCCGGGCGGGGGTCGAACGCGGGGCCGGCGACCGGGAGTTCGTCGCTGGTGCCGGCGGCGGTGTCGGTGCGGAACAGTCGGCCGTCGAGGGTGAAGGCGACGATCGCGAGGTCGGCGGTGGCCGCGTAGCCGCCGATCCCGGCGGCGACCAGCCGGGTGCGCTCGCGCAGGCGGCGCTCGACGGCGGGCAGGTCGTCGCGGCGGCCGGTGCGGCCGGGCAGCAGCGCGGCCGGGTCGGCGACCGGTCGTTCCTCGCCGGTGGCGGTGTCGAGGAGGTGGAGGCGGTCGACCGGGTCCTCGGGACCGGTCGAGCGGAGCAGCAGCAGCCGGGTACCGTCCTCGGCGAGGGTGTACGCGCGCGGTGCGCCGTAGGTGAACCGGCCGGTGCGGGCGCTGAGGGCAAGGAAGGCGTCGGTGATGGTCACGGCCCGATCGTGGTCGCGCGGTGCGTGCCCCGACCAGTAGTCTGTCATGTGAAATGTCACACACCACGTAGGTGTGCCGTCGAGCGGAGGAAACGTGATCGAGGACCTGCCGACCGCCGGACCCCCGGCCCCGCTGCCCGCCGCCGAAGGCCTGTTCAGCGTGTCGGCGGACGCGGCGCACCTGAACCACGGCTCGTACGGCGCCGTGCCCGTCCCGGTGCAGCGGGCGCAGGAACGGCTGCGGACCGAGCACGAACTCGACCCCGACGGCTTCTTCGCCGACCTCCCGGCCCGGATCGCCGCCGCCCGGACCCGGATCGCCGCCGGGCTGGGCACCGACCCGGAGCGGCTCGCCCTCGTCGCCAACGTCACCGAGGCGGTCGCGATCGCCCTGGACAGCCTCCCGCTCGCCACCGGCGACCGGATCCTGGTCACCGACCACGGCTACGGCGCCGTGACCCGGGCCGTCGAGCGCAAGGCCGCCGAGACCGGGGCCGAGGTGGTCACGGCCCGGATCCCGCTGGACGCCCCGGACGAGGACGCCGTCCGGGAGGCCGTGCTCGCCGCCGTGGACGCGCGCACCACCGTCGCCGTCCTGGACCAGCTCACCTCGCCCACCGCCCGCCTGGTGGCCGGCCCGGCCCTGCTCGCCGAACTGCGCCGGCGCGGCGTGACCACCGTCGTCGACGGCGCCCACGCGCCCGGCATGCTGCCCGCCCCGGCCGAGCCGGACGCGGACTTCTGGTTCGGCAACCTGCACAAGTGGGCCTTCGCCCCGCGCGCCACCGGCGTGCTCGCCGTCCGACCCGAGTGGACCGGCCGGGTGCGTCCGCTGGCGCTGTCCTGGGAGCACGACAAGGGCTTCCCGGGCAACGTCGAGTGGCGCGGCACCTGCGACTACACGCCGTGGCTGGCCGCCCCGGCCGGCTTCGAGCTGATGCGGGCGCTCGGCCCGGCGGCGGTGGCCGCGCACAACACCGCGCTCGCCGCGTACGGCCAGCGGGCGCTCGCCGAGCGGGCGGGGCTGGCGCCGCTGCCCGCGACGCCCGGGGTGTGGATGCGCACCGTCCGGCTACCGGCCGGCCACGGCGAGACCGAGGAGCAGGTGCGGGCGCTGATGGCCGAGACCTGGCGGCGGCTGCGCACCCGGATCGCGGTCCGCCCCTGGGACGGCGGCGGGGTGCTGCGGATCAGTGCGCAGCTGTACAACCGGCCGCAGGAGTACGAGCGGCTGGCGGACGGGCTGGCCGGGGTGCTCAAGGCCTAGCCCGGACCTGGCCGGTACCGCTCGGGGGGCGGGTCCGGATCCGGATCCGGCTCGGTCCCCGGATCGGAAATCGGACTCGCGGTCCCCGGATCGGAACTCGGACTCCCGGGTCCCGGATCCGGAATCGGATCCGGCTCGGTCCCCGGGTCCGGCCCCGCATCGGGGTCCGGATCCGGGTCCGGGTCGGCCCGCAGTTCCGCGAGCAGCAGGTTCCGGTCCGCGAGCAGCCCGGTGAGGATCCGCCGGGCCGCCCGCAGCAGTTCGGCGACTTCGACGCCGGCCAGCGCGTAGACCACCGTGCTGCCCTCCCTGGTGGCGGTCACGATGCCGGACCGGCGCAGCACCGCGAGCTGCTGGGACAGGCTGGAGGGCTCGATCTCCAGCTCGGCGAGCAGGCAGCGGACGGGCGTCGGTCCGGCCTGGAGCAGTTCCAGCACCCGGATCCGGACGGGATGGCCGAGCATCCGGAAGAACTCGGCCTTGGCCTGGTAGAGCGCGACCGTCACGATGCCCCCCTTCCTGGTGTCCGTCCCGGGTTCAGATCTCCAGCGAGAGTTCGATCCGCTTGAGCTGGTGGCGGGCCATCGCGAGGTTGGAGCGGTTGCGGTTGAGCGCCAGGAAGAGGAACAGGCCCCGCCCGCTGGGCGTCGTGATCGGCCGGACCATGTGGTACTGGTTCGTCAGGCTGATCAGGATGTCCTCGATGTCGTTGTCGTGCAGGTTGAGCATCTCCATCGCCCGCATCTTCGCGCGGACCACGTCGGTGTTCCCGGCCGCGGCGACGTTGAGGTCCAGTTCGCCGCCGTCGCCGAGGCTGCCGAGCGCCATGCCGCTGCCGTAGTCGACCAGCGCGACGCCGATCGCGCCTTCGATCGACATGGCGTCCTTGAGGGACGTCTCCAGGTTCGCCATCGTGGCTGTCCTCCCGTGATTGGTGGCTGTGACCTCGAAGGTAAGGAGATCGGACGACGGTTCACCGGCGATGATCGAAGTCGCCCGAATTCGGCTCACTTTTGATCACTTGAAGACATTTGCAACTATGGATCTGAGAGAGAACTGATCCCGTGACGGTCCCGCGACCGGTCCGTGGCCGATCCCGCGACCGATCCCGGGGCGGGCCCCGGGGGTCCCGCGGCGAATCCCGCGGCTACTCCGGCGGTGATCCGGCGGTCGACCGCACCCCGGAAAAAGGGTGCTATCGATGTCGGTCCACCCGGGTAACCTCTCGCTGAGATGCGAGATCACACCAACCACACCCGGACGGCGATGAACACCCCTGATCCAGAGCCCCAGGACGACCGGGAGCTCAGCCCCGCCGAGGCGTACGCGGCCAGCCGCCGCCGGGCCAAGGAGCAGGCCACCGCCCTGTACGGCTTCCAGCAGCTGTACGACTTCCCGCTGGACGACTTCCAGCTGGAGGCCTGCGAGACGCTGGAGGCGGGCTCGGGCGTCCTGGTCGCCGCCCCGACCGGCTCCGGGAAGACCATCGTCGGAGAGTTCGCCGTGCACCTGGCCCTGGCCGCCGGGCGCAAGTGCTTCTACACCACGCCGATCAAGGCGCTGTCGAACCAGAAGTACGGCGACCTGGTCAAGCGCTACGGCGCCGCCAAGGTCGGCCTGCTCACCGGCGACAACACCGTCAACGGCGACGCCCCGGTGGTGGTGATGACCACCGAGGTGCTGCGCAACATGCTCTACGCGGGCTCCAGCACCCTCGACGGCCTCGGCTACGTCGTGATGGACGAGGTGCACTACCTCGCCGACCGCTTCCGCGGCGCCGTCTGGGAGGAGGTCATCATCCACCTCCCCGAGTCGGTCACCCTCGTCTCGCTCTCCGCGACCGTCTCCAACGCCGAGGAGTTCGGCGACTGGCTGGACACCGTGCGCGGCGGCACCAAGGTGATCGTCTCCGAGACCCGCCCGGTGCCGCTGTGGCAGCACGTGATGGCCGGCAACCGGATGTACGACCTGTTCGCGGACCCCGACCGGGACGGCCGCCCCAGGAACAACCTGAAGAACCCCGGCAAGGCCGTCAACCCCGAGCTGGTCCGGCTCGCCCGCTCCGAGGTCGACCGCAACCCCCGCGACCGCTTCGGCCGCGGCCGGGGCCGCTCGATGCCCAACGGCCGTCCCGGCCGGGTCTGGACGCCGGGCCGGGTGGACGTCATCGACCGGCTCGACGCCGAGGGCCTGCTGCCCGCGATCACCTTCATCTTCAGCCGGGCCGGCTGTGAGGCCGCCGTCCAGCAGTGCCTGAGCTCCGGGCTGCGGCTCAACAAGGAGGCCGACCGCGCCACGGTCCGGGCGATCGTCGAGGAGCGCTGCGCCGACATCCCCGACGAGGACCTGCACGTCCTCGGCTACTTCGAGTGGCTGGACGGTCTGGAGCGCGGCATCGCCGCCCACCACGCCGGGATGCTGCCCCGGTTCAAGGAGGTCGTCGAGGAGCTCTTCGTGAAGGGCCTGGTCAAGGCCGTCTTCGCGACCGAGACCCTGGCCCTCGGCATCAACATGCCCGCCCGCTCGGTGGTCATGGAGAAGCTGGTCAAGTGGAACGGCGAGACCCACGCCGACATCACCCCCGGCGAGTACACCCAGCTCACCGGCCGGGCCGGGCGGCGCGGCATCGACGTCGAGGGCCACGCCGTGGTGCTCTGGCAGCGCGGCCTCGACCCGGAGGCGCTGGCCGGTCTGGCGGGCACCCGCACCTACCCGCTGAAGTCCTCGTTCCGGCCCTCCTACAACATGGCCGTCAACCTGGTCTCGCAGTTCGGCCGGCACCGCTCGCGCGAGCTGCTGGAGACGTCCTTCGCCCAGTTCCAGGCGGACCGCTCGGTGGTCGGCATCGCCCGCCAGGTGCAGCGCAACGAGGAGGGCCTGGAGGGCTACCGCGAGTCGATGACCTGCCACCTCGGCGACTTCGACGCGTACATGGAGCTGCGCCGCCGGCTCAAGGACCGCGAGAACGAGCTGGCCCGCGAGGGCACCAGCCAGCGCCGCGCGGCCGCCGTCGAGTCGATCGAGCAGCTCAAGCCGGGCGACGTCATCCACGTCCCCACCGGCAAGTTCGCCGGCCTCGCGCTGGTCCTCGACCCGGGCCTGCCCCCGGTCGACCGCTCCGGCCGGGGCGACCGGCGCCACCCGGACTTCCAGGACGGCCCGCGCCCGGTGGTGCTCACCGCCGAGCGCCAGGTCAAGCGGCTCGCCATGATCGACTTCCCGCACCCGGTCACCGCGATCGAGCGCGTCCGCATCCCGAAGTCCTTCAACCCGCGCAGCCCGCAGTCCCGCCGGGACCTCGCCTCCGCGCTGCGCACCAAGGCCGGCCACCTGGAGCCGGACCGGTTCCGCCGCGGCCGCGCGGCCGCCGCCGACGACCCGGAGATCACCCGGCTGCGGGCCGAGCTGCGCCAGCACCCCTGCCACGGCTGCTCCGACCGCGATGACCACGCCCGCTGGGCCGAGCGCTACCACCGGCTGCACCGCGACACCGAGCAGTTGGAACGCCGGATGCGCTCGCGCACCCACACCATCGCCCGCACCTTCGACCGGGTCTGCGGCCTGCTCACCGACCTCGGTTACCTGAGCGGCGACACCGTGACCGACGACGGCCGACGGCTCGGCCGGCTCTACGGCGAACTCGACCTGCTCGCCTCCGAGTGCATCCGCGAGGGCGTCTGGAGCGGCCTGGCCGCCGCGGAACTCGCCGCCTGCGCCTCGGCGTTGGTGTTCGAGGCCCGGCAGGCCGACGACGCCGGCGCCCCCCGGGTGCCGGAGGGCGCGGCCAAGGAGGCGCTCGGCAAGATGGTCCGGATCTGGGGCCACCTGGACGCCCTGGAGGAGCAGCACCGGATCAACACCGCCGAGGGCGTCGGCCAGCGGGAGCCCGACCTGGGCTTCGCCTGGGTCGCCTACCGTTGGGCGCTCGGCCACAGCCTGGACCAGGTCCTGCGCGACGCCGAGATGCCGGCCGGCGACTTCGTCCGCTGGACCAAGCAGCTGATCGACGTCCTCGGTCAGATCCAGGACGCCGCCGGTGAGGACGCCGAACTCCGCAGGACGGCCCGCAAGGCCGTCGACGGCCTCCGCCGCGGCATCATCGCCTACTCCTCGGTGGGCTGACACGACGGAGCGGGGCCCGCACGTCCGCGTCGGACGTGCGGCCCCGCTCCGTGTTCAGCGGGAGGCCAGGGCCTCCAGGACGCGGTCCAGTGAGGTGCCGAGGCCCCAGCGGGCGGAGAGCTCCTCCAGGGTCATCGGGTCGAGGGGTTCGCGGGGGACGTCCGGGTCGAAGTCGGGCAGGGGGGCGTCGTCGGCGACGCGGACCACCTTCGGGGCGACGTCGAGGTAGGCGGAGCCCTCGACGATGTTGCGCCGGCGGGCCGGGGTGAGCTTCGAGCCGATGTCCAGCGCCGCGGCACGGATGCCCGGGAGGTCCCCGTACTCGTCGATCAGCTGGGCGGCGGTCTTCTCGCCGATGCCCTTGACGCCGGGAAGGCCGTCCGACGGGTCCCCGCGCAGGGCGGCCATGTCGGCGTACCGGGCGCCGCGCACGCCGTACTTCTCCAGCAGCAGCGCGTCGTCGGTGACCTGCAGGTTGCCCATGCCCTTGACCGGGTAGAGCACGGTGATCCCGCGGGCGTCGTCCACCAGCTGGAAGAGGTCGCGGTCGCCGGTGACGATCTGCACCGGCCCCTCGGCGCGGGCGGTGAGGGTGCCGATCACGTCGTCCGCCTCGTAGCCGGGGGAGCCGACCCGGGCGATGCCGAGCGCGTCCAGCACCTGCTCGATCACCGGGACCTGCGGGGCCAGCGTGTCGGGCACCTCCTCCTCGCCGTCCACGGCGGCCTCGGCGACCCGGTGGGTCTTGTACGAGGGGATGAGGTCCACCCGCCACTGCGGGCGCCAGTCGGCGTCCATGCAGGCGACCAGCCGGTCGGGGCGGTGGTCGTGGACCAGCCGGGCGATGAAGTCCAGCAGGCCGCGGACGGCGTTGACCGGCTCGCCCTGCGGCGAGCGCAGGGTGTCCGGTACGCCGTAGTAGGCCCGGAAGTAGAGGCTGGCGGAGTCGAGCAGCATCAGTCGCGGTGCGGTCACGTCACAGATCATGCCGTACCGCACCGACGGACGGGGGCTTCTCAGTGCTCGTGCGGCCCGGCGCGGTGGACGGGGCCGTGGGCGTCGGCGCAGTGCTCGGCGGCGGTGTCGCCGGGGGCGGCGATCTGCAGCAGCGCGCCCGCCTCGTCCTCGCCGACGTGGTCGACCTGGAGGGTGCTGTGGGTGATGGCGTACTCGTCGGCGAGCCGGCGCTGGAGGCGGCGCCGGACGGCGTGGCAGTCGCCGCCGGGGGTGACCAGGATGTGTGCGGACAGCGCCGGCTGGTTGGAGGTGATCTCCCAGATGTGCAGGTCGTGGATCTCCTCGACCAGCGGCTCGGTGACCATCCGGTCGGCCACCGCGTCCGGGTCGATCCCGGCCGGGGCGGCCTCCAGGAAGATCCGTCCGGAGTCCCGGACCAGTCCGACGCCGGCCTTGAGCATCAGCGCGACGACGATCAGCGAGGCGATGGCGTCGGCCTGGGCGAAGCCGGTGAGCATCACGATCAGACCGGCGACGGCGGTGGCGATGAACGCGTACAGGTCGGTCAGGACGTGCTGGAAGGCGCCCTCGATGTTCAGCGAGCTGCGGTTGGCCTTGGACATGCACCAGGCGGCCGCGATGTTGACCACGATCCCGATCAGCGCGGTGATCAGCACCAGCGAGCCGGTGACGTCGGGCGGCGTGATCAGCCGGGTGACGGCCTCGTAGCCGAGCCAGGCCGAGAGCACCAGCAGGGTGACGCCGTTGGCCTGCGCGGAGAGGATCTCGGCGCGTTTGAGGCCGTAGGTGTAGCCGCCGCGGGCGGGGCGGGCGGCGAGCCGCATCGCGATCAGGGCCAGCACGATCGAGGCGGCGTCGGTGAGCATGTGCGCCGCGTCGGAGATCAGCGCGAGGGACTGGGCGGCGAAGCCGACCACGACCTCGCCGGCCATGAAGACGACGATCAGGGCGAGGGCGCTGAGCAGCCAGCGGCGGTCCGCGTCGGCGGCGACGCCGTGCGAGTGCCCGCCGTGGCCGCCGCCGTGCGCGTGGCCGTGCGCGTGGCCGCCGTGTCCGTGCCCGCTCGACTGCTTGTGGTCATGCGCATGATCATCGTGCGAGTGCTCGTGCCCGGCCATGGAAGTCCTCTCTGGGCGCACGGATGGGAACAGGGGCGCGGCGCGACCGCCCTGCAACCGAAGTGAACCGCAGAATCGACAAAGATCCAAAGGCTGTACTGGTGACCGTTGTCGTTGCCGTTCGGGCGACCGGACCCGGTGCAGGCCGCACCCCTGTGACCAGGCGAAATCCCCTGCTCCCACGCCCAGTTGAGCTAGCCCAGCGGGACCGCGTCCAGGACCGCGGCATCCAGCGCGGTGGCGTCCAGCGCCGCGGCGGTGGCCGCCCGGACCAGGGCCCGCATCAGCCGCAGGTCGTCCCCCTGCTCCGGGTGCCACTGCACGCCGAGCGTGAACCCCGGCCCCTCCACCGCCTCCACCGTGCCGTCCGGCGCGTGGGCACTCACCCGCAGGCCCGCGCCGACCCGGTCGACGGCCTGGTGGTGGAAGGTCGGCACCTCCAGCTCGCACTCCGGCAGCAGCCCGCCCAGCAGCGTGCCCGGCACCGGCCGCACCGGGTGCGAGCCGTACCTCCCCGGCGACCCGCCGTGCACGTCCGCCGCCGGCCCGTCCGGCAGGTGCTGCACCAGCGTCCCGCCGCACACCACGTTCAGGACCTGCATCCCGCGGCAGACGCCCAGCAGCGGCATCCCGGCCGCCAGCGCGGCCCGCAGCAGCGCGACCTCCCAGGCGTCCCGCTCCGGCGAGTCCACCTCGCTCGCCGGATGGGCCGGCTCCCCGTAGTACGCCGGGTCGATGTCCGGTCCGCCCACGATGACCAGCGCGTCCAGCCGGGCCAGCACCTCCGGCGCGCGTTCCGGGGCGTCCGGCGGCAACAGGACGGCGATCCCGCCGGAGTCCTGGACGTACGCGGTGTACCGCTCCGGGACGAGGGCCACCCGGCGCGCCCGCCAGTCGCTCCAGCTCGCGTCGACCAGGTAGGTGCTGACGCCGATCAAAGGCCTGCGATCCATGGCGCGCATTCTCCTCCCGAACCACCTGATCCACCGTCAATCCCGCGTCCCGGCGCGCCACGTCCGTCCGCCCTCTTCCGCCCCGCGAGTCGCAGGCCGTACGGTTCGCTGTGACCGCTTGATCTCGAAGAGTGATCGAGGAATTCGAGGACATCGAGGAAGGAGGGGTTCCGCCATGTCCGAGAACACCGCACCCGAGAACGCCGCCCCCCGGAACACCGCGTCCGGGAACACCGCGTCCGGGAGCACCACCGCGGGCGCGCCGCCCCGGCCGCCGCTGACCCTGGACGAACTGCGCGCCCTGGTGGACGCCGGCGAGGTGCACACCGTGGCGCTCGCCTTCACCGACATGCAGGGCCGCCTGCAGGGCAAACGCTTCGCCGCCCGGTTCTTCCTCGACGAGGTCGCCGAGCACGGCGCCGAGGCCTGCGACTACCTGCTGGCCGTCGACGTCGACCTGAACACCGTGGACGGCTACGCCTTCTCCTCCTGGGCCACCGGCTACGGCGACTTCGCGATGCGCCCCGACCTGGGCACCCTGCGACTGACCCCCTGGCAGCCCGGCACCGCCCAGGTCACCGCCGACCTCGCCCGGCACGGCGGCCACCCGGTGGACGCCGCCCCGCGCCAGCTGCTGCGCCGCCAGCTCGCCCGGCTCGCCGAGTACGGCCTGGCCGCCGACATCGGCACCGAACTGGAGTTCCAGGTCTTCCGGGACACCTACGAGCAGGCCTGGGTCGGCGGCTACCGCGGCCTGACCCCGGCGAACCTCTACAACGTGGACTACTCGATGCTGGGCACCGCCCGGGTCGAGCCGCTGCTCTCCCGGATCCGCAACGAGATGGCCGGCGCCGGTCTGGTGGTGGAGTCCGCCAAGGGCGAGTGCAACCTCGGCCAGCACGAGATCGCCTTCCGCTACACCGACGCGCTCACCACCTGCGACCAGCACAGCGTCTACAAGACCGGTGCCAAGGAGATCGCCGCCCAACTCGGCTGCGCACTCACCTTCATGGCCAAGTACGACGAGCGCGAGGGCAACAGCTGCCACATCCACCTCTCGCTGCGCGACGCCGTCGGCGCCCCCGCCTTCGCCGACCGGGACGGCCGGATGACCGACACCATGCGGCACTTCCTGGCCGGCCAGCTGAGGGCGCTGCGCGAGTTCAGCGTGCTCTACGCCCCGAACATCAACTCCTACAAGCGCTACCGGCCGGGCTCCTTCGCCCCGACCGCCGTCGCCTGGGGTCGCGACAACCGCACCTGCGCGTACCGGGTGGTCGGTCACGGCCCCGGTCTGCGGATGGAGAACCGGGTGCCCGGCGGCGACGTCAACCCGTACCTCGCCGTCGCCGGGATGATCGCGGCCGGCCTGTACGGGCTGCAGCACAAGCTGGAGCTGCCCGCGCCCTGCCTGGGGAACGCCTACGCGGTCGAGGAGTACGCCCGGGTGCCCGGGTCGCTGCGCGAGGCCGCCGAGCTGTGGGCGCGCAGCGAACTGGCCCGGGAGGCCTTCGGCGACGACGTGGTCGACCACTACCTGAACATGGCCCGGGTCGAGCAGGCCGCCTACGACGGCTCCGTCACCGACTGGGAGCGCTACCGCTCCTTCGAACGGATGTGACGCCCGGGTGACGGAGGCGGCACAGGAGTGACGGACACGGCGCACGGGCGTTGGACGTGACGCAGGAGCGGCGGGCGTGACGCGTGACGGCCACGAACGTCTCCATCCAGAGCGAGGAGTGACAGCCCGATGAGCGAGAAGCACACCGCGCCGGACGGGGCGGTCTGCCGTCGGCTGGTCGGCCGGACCGCCGTCGTCACCGGCGCGGGCAGCGGCATCGGTCTGGCCGCCGCCCGCCGGCTCGCGTCGGAGGGGGCCAAGGTGGTCTGCGCCGACCTCGACGAGGAGAGCGGACGGGCCGCCGCCGAGGAGGTCGGCGGACTGTTCGTGCACACCGACGTCACCGACCCGTCGATGGTCGAGGCGCTGTTCGACGAGGCGTACGAGACCTGCGGCAGCGTGGACGTCGCGTTCAACAACGCGGGAATCTCGCCGCCGGAGGACGACTCGATCCTGACCACCGGGCTGGACGCCTGGCACAAGGTCCAGGAGGTCAACCTGACCTCGGTCTTCCTGTGCTGCAAGGCGGCACTGCCGTACATGCGCCGGCACGGGCGCGGCTCGATCATCAACACCGCGTCGTTCGTCGCCGTGATGGGCGCGGCCACCTCGCAGATCTCCTACACCGCCTCCAAGGGCGGGGTGCTGGCGCTGTCCCGCGAGCTGGGCGTCCAGTTCGCCCGCGAGGGGATCCGGGTCAACGCGCTCTGCCCGGGGCCCGTGGACACCCCGCTGCTGCGCGAACTGTTCGCCGCAGACCGGGAGCGGGCCGCCCGCCGGCTGGTGCACGTCCCGCTCGGCCGGTTCGCCCGGGCCGAGGAGATCGCCGCCGCGGTGGCCTTCCTCGCCAGTGACGACTCCTCGTTCGTCACGGCGAGCGGGTTCCTGGTGGACGGCGGCATCTCCGGGGCGTACGTCACCCCGCTGTGAGCGCTGCCGCGCGGGGACGCCGGGCCTTCTCACGGTAATCTCATCGAAAACCGGCGGAATTCCATGCCGAGCTGATTTCGCGTTTATCCGGCTGCCTTTAGATTCTCTGATGTGAGTGAGCAGATTCCCGCCGGGTGGTACCCGGATCCGAAGGACACCACCGGCGACCCGAGGCCGCAGCGCTGGTGGGACGGCAAGGGCTGGACGGCCGACACCCGGCCGGCGCCCTCGGACGCGCCGGAGCCGGCCGCCCCGGCGGCCGACGCTTCGGCTCCCGGCACCCCGCAGACCCCGGACGTCCCGGCGGCCCCGGAGACCGGCGAGCCCGGGCCGGGGACGGCCGAGCAGCCCACGGTGCTGGAGGGCGAGGTCCTGGAGAGCGGCCCCACCGTCCGGTACCCGGAGCCGCCGCCCTTCGGTGCCGCCTTCGGGTCGCCGGTTCCCCCGCGCAAGGCGCGGCGCAAGCCGTCCAAGCTGGTCGTGGCGACCGTCGTCGCCGCCCTGCTCGGCCTGGGCGCGGGCTCGGGGATCACCTACCTCGCGATGGACGGCGGATCCGACTCCAAGCCCACCGCCCAGCACACCCCGCGCGGCAGCTTCGGCCCCTGGGACGGCTACCCGGGGAACGGCGGCAACGGCGGCAACGGCGGCGGCAACGGGGGCAGTGGCGACAGCAAGGGCAACGGCAAGGGCAACGGTGGAAACGGGAACGGCAAGGTCCGGCCCGGCTCCGACGCGGCGATCGACATGGTGAACAAGCTCACCCTGCCGGTCCCGAACGGCTGGCAGGCCGAAACCACCCGGGACGGCTACGCCATGATCACCGTCGGCTCGTACGCCTGCCCCGACGGCAGCGGCGACTGCACCCTCGGCGGCGTGAACACCGGCCGGATCGACGGCGGCGGCACCGACGTCCAGGCGGCGGCCAAGGCCGACATCGCGGCCACCGCCAAGTCGTCGTACGGCGACATCACCGGGCACCAGGAGCTCAAGTCCGAGGCGGTCAAGGTCAACGGCCAGGACGGCTACCTGGTCCGCTGGAAGGTGGACGCGCCCAAGGGCAACAACGGCTACGTGCAGACCGTGGTCTTCCCCTCCGCCGACGGCAAGGCGCTGGTCTCGGTGCACTTCGGCTTCGACATCGCCGACAAGGCGCCGGACGTCGCCGTGATGGACACCGTCGTCAAGGGCATCACCGACTACAAGGGCAAGCTGCCGAGCATCCCCGGGATGCCCGGCACCGGCGGCGCCCCGGGCTCGGGTGCCGGTCCCGGCGCGGGTGCGGTCCCCGGCGCGGGCGGCACCGGGGGCACCACCACCTGAGCCGCGCGCTCCTCACACGGCGGCGGCCCACCCGGGAGGGGAACTCCCGGGT